>JAGLUM010000399.1 GCA_023134755.1 Fidelibacterota bacterium
CTGGCCACTCTGCATTGCCATAAACCGCTGTGGTGCTCACATGCACAATCTTCGAAATCCCAGTCTCGATGGCAGCTTCCATCACATTCCTCGTCCCGTTGATGTTCACATCGTGATATATGCGCCGCTTCGGGGTCCAAAACTCGTAGAAGTTTGCAAGATTGACAACCCACTCGCATCCCCTCATTCGGCTCAAAAGAGACTGTTTGTCCGTGACATCGCCACGAATCACAATGGCACCGGCCTCTTCCAGTTTTTCGACTTGACTTGTCACTCTGGCAAGGCAATAGAGTTCATACTGAGTCTCTTTCAAGCGTCTGATGAGATGTGTACCAATGAAACCTGTTCCCCCTGTAACAAAGATCTTCATTATTACCACCTTTCGCCCGTTGAGGTGTATCTCCTGTTTCATATGCTTCTAGCGGATTAATGGCAATTTAATAAATTGTGATGCGATTTTGAAGTAATTTATTCTACGTAATCATATAAAATATTTAGATTTTCTAAATAACTATTGATATATACTACGATATTCGTTATATTCGAAACAGGTAATATAAATAGGTATATAAAATATTATGAATGAAGATATACTTTCAAAGCAGATTGAAGCAGTAAACAAAGCATTCCACCAGATCTGGTTTGCAATAATGTTTAACCGACCCGATTATAAATCGGAAAATATTCAAAAACTGTCATTTATAGAAATGCATCTTATTGGAATGGCTTATAAACACCCTGATATGATCCTTAAAGAAATTCGTGAATACTTGCGCATTCCACAAACAACGCTCAGTAGTATTATTGCAAAACTGGAAAAGCAGGGCATTTTGCGTCGGGTAATTAATCATCGTGATATGCGTTCTTTTTCCCTGGAGGTAACCGATGTCGGCAGGAAAATCCGGGATACACACAAAGAACACGATTTTAAACAAGCGAAGGAGTTAATTTTAGCTCTGGATGAAAATGAAAGGGATGAATTCATCCGTATGTTCCAGAAAGTATCAAATAAAATGAGCCGGACACAAATTTCTGATGGATAGTAAAAAACTCAGTTTTGTAAAAGTTAGCATAAGGGCATTTTTTTTGAAACATATATACCGATATTCGTATATAATGAATGACGATATAAATCATTAAAGTGTAAAAAAAGATTATGAAAACATTTTTTTTAGATAATTATAGCGAGCATCGCACATCACTAAATATGTATAATAATAATTATACAATTAACCGAATTTGGTTATGAAAAATTTAATCATGATTCGGAGAAAAAATGCTTAATAAATTAATTCTAATTTTGCTTTTAACCACGTTTAGCTTGCCGGCACAAAGCCTTTTTGACGATGCCTTGCAGGAAGATTCCTCTTCCTCAACCGCACTCAATTATGAATTGAACGGATATGTTCGGGGCGACATTTATGTGGGTCCTGTTCCGGAAAAATCCGGGTACGAAACCAAAGACAGGTATGGAGAAGCGG
>JAGLUM010000004.1 GCA_023134755.1 Fidelibacterota bacterium
CCGCCGCTGAATGACACAAATATGACCAGTAAGCCATGATTCATTGGATATTTTGCACCTGTTCTCTTATTGCTTCAATTTCGTTCTTAATTTCAACAACATGCTGTGAAATCTTAGAATTGGACGCTTTATTCCCCATGGTTGTTATTTCACGGTTCATTTCCTGAAGAAGGAAATTTAATCGTTTACCGACTGCTTCACTTGAATCAAGATAGTTTGCAAATTGTTGTAAATGTGAATGGAAGCGGTCTATTTCTTCATTAATATCCAGTTTATCTGCCAATTGCACAAGCTCCTGATTAAAAACCAGATTATTGGGCTCATCGTTTAAGAGCTTGTGGATTCGGATTTTTAGTGTTTCAATATGTTGAGGAATATTTTCTTTTTGCAAAACTTCTATATATTGTAACTGCTCCTCAATGATATGGAGTCTGTCATCAAAGATCTGCCGGATAAATTTTCCCTCATTCTTCTCCATTTCCATCAGTTCTGCAATGGCTTTATCCAAGATTTCGACCATTTTTATTTCAAGTGCATCATAGTCCAGTGTGCTTTCTTCCAGAGCAAGTAATTCCGGCTGACTAAGTAAGTCCTGCATGCTTACCCGGGGCTCGATCTGTGTCTCTTTTGCAATTTCACGTACTGTGGCCATGAAATTTTTTAGAAGGGGTTTGTTAATTACATAATCTGCAAGGGTATTATTCGTGGAGCTGACATTGATATAACAACGGATATTTCCGCGACGAATATGGCTTCGGATATATTTCTGCAGAGGTTCTTCAAGAAAATTTAAGAATTTCGGTGTTGCAACAAAAATTTCAAGATAGCGACTATTTACAGATTTCATTTCTACCGTTACACTCATTTCATGTATCGAACCCTCTGCCTTTCCAAAACCTGTCATACTTGTCAGCATATTTGCTCCAGTTATATAAAGCATAAAATACAATAATTAATAATAATTCCAAGAGAAAAGATGCTGACCTATTGATAGTTATACGCTTAAAAATTGTTTAAAAATACCCGGAATTATTATAGGTATATGTTAAAAAAAGGCAAGGATTATAAAAGGGCAGATTATAGTAACTGCCCTTTTATTCCCCAAAAAAATATTGAATTAATATTTTATATTATTTAAAGTATATCTTCACTTTTTTTCTTTGCGGTTTGATACATCCGGAAAGCGACAAGCAGGAAGAGAACAATTCCCAGCCAGCCAAATCCTTTGATATGTGGCCACCAGTTTTTATTTGCAGTAACAAAAATCGGTATAGCTACCATGATCCCCATCAAAGCCTCACCGGTTATGAGTCCGGATGCGAAGAATAGACCATTTTTACTGCCGTTCTTCATGCGTTCTTTAGTAAAATAGGAAATAAGTCCGCCAATAAAAACGGGTGCGGACAATGAAATAGGCAGGTACAAACCAACTGCTACAGCAAGCACAGGCATGCGAAAGGTAGAACCGCGTTTTTCAAGAATAACATCAGCAATAATGATGGCAATACCCAATATTGCTCCGATAGCGATCATGTCCCACGGCAGCCCGCCTTCAAATACCCCGTTAGCAACAGACATCATGAGTGTTGCCTGCGGGGCGGGGAGAGTATCTGAACCAATAACATAAGCGGTATGTAAAATATCCAATGTAATTCCCAGAGTTAAAGCAGCTGCTATAGTCCCAACAATTTGCATGATCTGTTGTTTCCAGGGAGTTGCTCCCAAGAGATAACCTGCTTTTAAATCTTGTAAATTATCTCCTGCTATGGAAGCTGCACAACATACAACTGCGCCAATAATGATCGCGCCAGCGGCACCTTCCGGACTTCCTCTGCCAAGCAAGAGCAGGAGTAATAAAGATGAAAACAGAATTGTTGCAATGGTTACTCCGGAAATAGGATTGTTTGATGAACCGACCAGTCCGCCCATATATCCTGCAACAGCAGAAAACAAAAATCCAAAAATTAGCATAACCGCTGTCATAATTAGTGTGACCTCAAGATTTTTTAATACTCCCAAGTATAGAAAAAACAAAGGGATAGAAGATACCGCAATAATACCGATAACCCATTTGATTGAAATATCTTGTTCTGTTCTTTCCATTTCTACACCGCGGTCAGCGTTTCTATGGGCTTCCAAACCGGCTTTAATGCCGTTAACCAGGGGACGTATTAATTTTACGATGGACCACAGTCCGCCAACCACCATGGCGCCGACACCTAAAAAACGAATTTGGGAACTCCAGATCTCTGTAGCAACATCCATACTGATGGCTCCGGTTTGCGCGGTAATAGTACTATAAATAGGTAGAACCACCATCCATGATAATAGCCCGCCGGAAAGCATTAAAATTGAAATATTTAAACCGATAATATATCCAACTCCCAGCAGTGCCGGAGAGAGATCGCCGCCAATACCGAAAATAGTATTACCGCCCCGGGCGGTCTTGAATCCAAATGCGGTTTCCGCTGCGGAGTTCCACATTGAAAATCCCTGCTGACAAAGTTTTAAAAAACCACCGATTAATCCGGCTTTTAAGATCATTGCTAAATGTTTTCCGCCTTCTTTGCTTCCCCTGGCTTCGTCACCTGCTTTTAAAACCTCAGCTGTAGCGATGCCTTCCGGATAGGTAAGCTTCGCTTCAATAATTAATGCCCGGCGCAAAGGAATCGTGAACATCACTCCGATAATACCGCCCACAGCTGCCATTTCCGCAATGGCGATATAATCAAAATCGGTCCAATATCCCATTAGCACAAGGGCGGGAATTGTAAAAATAACACCGGCTGCCAATGACTCACCCGCAGATGCGGCTGTTTGTACGATATTGTTTTCAAGAATACCGGAGTTTTTGAAAAGCCGCAATATACCCATTGAAATAACGGCTGCAGGAATTGATGCGCTTACCGTCATCCCCGCAAAGAGACCCAAATAGGCATTTGCCGCAGCTAAAATGACAGATAAAAAAATACCCAAAATAACTGATTTTACAGTAATTTCTAACATTGACCTTTTTTGTTTCATAAAATAGTCCCTTCTTAAATCCTGATTAACCCGTATTGGTATGAATATACGTAAAAATAAAAAACTTGCCTCAAGTTTTTTATTAAGATATTGTGACCCCGATCACCACAATGAATAAATAATCAGCAAAAAGCGCCAAATATCAAAAAACTTGCCTCAAGTTTTTTAAACGTTCTGTGTTCATAGTCACTAAAATTGCTTTAAATAGTAATATAATCTTGAGCCAAGATTA
>JAGLUM010000040.1 GCA_023134755.1 Fidelibacterota bacterium
GAACAAGCAACACCAATATCATAAATTGCATTGTCATCCGCATCCGGATCTTCAGATACCATTTTGGTGAATACCGCAATGATTTTATCTGATTTTAAAGCATCCTGGATGAGCTGATGAAGAGGATCTTCCCGGACAACCACCGGAAAAATAATATGGGGAAGGGGAACAATGCCTTCAATAGGTAAAATGCGCATCGTTGGCGGCGTAATGTCCGTATGATTTATTTTATTTGTCATAAAATGTTCGTCTCCAAAATATCATGTAGTTTAATAAAAAATTGCATAAAAAGCCAAAGGATAATAGAGCTGATAGAAGTTAGTAATGTAGGAGAAGTTATTTATTTGCTAACTTTAATATTAACTCAAAACTTATATAAGAAATCATATTTTGAATTATTTACGGTAAAAATAATCCTCAGCCAATTCTCTGATTCGGTCGATATTTTTTGCGCGGTTGATTTCATAGCGCAAATGTGCAGCGCCATCCATACCGCGGATATAAGAACAGGCATGGGTTTTAAATAAGTTTCCCGCATACATGAGTGAATAATGTTCCTGCTGCAAATTCAGGTGTTTAAGAAAGGTCTCAGCTATCTCTTCACGGGTTGGTTCCGGAAGCAATTTGCCGGTTGATAAGTAATGCAGCACATCCCGAAATAACCAGGGCTTTCCCATTGTTGCACGGCCGATCATAATTCCGTCACAGCCGGTTTCATCCAGCATCCGCTTGGCATCCTGTGGGCTTTTTATATCCCCATTTCCAATGATTGGTATAGATACAGCTTGTTTTACATCACGGATAATGGACCAGTCTGCTTCCCCTGTATAGCGCTGTTTGCTTGTACGGGGATGTACAGTGATCAGACTGATGCCGACAGCCTCAAGCCGTTGGGCAGCCTCTACGGCAACGATATTTCCTTTGTCCCATCCGGCACGCATCTTAACAGTGACCGGCAATGAAACTGCCCGGGTAACCCATTTTGCAATTTTTTCAAGCTGATCCAGATCTTTCAATATTGCCGATCCTGCACCGCGTTTTACTACTTTGGGGACCGGACAACCGAAATTCAGGTCAATAATGTCCGGTTTCAGGTTTTCTTCTATGTATTGTGCTGAACGGGCCAGGGTCTCGGGATCGTGTCCAAAAATTTGAATACCGACCGGACGCTCCATCTCGCTAAAGCGCATATAATTTATTGTTTTATCATTTTCTCTGACAATGCCGTCAGCGGAAACAAATTCAGTGTAGACAACACCGGCACCGAAAGATTTACATAAGTTGCGAAATGGTTTGTCGGTTACACCCGCCATAGGTGCCAAAGAAAGCGGAGTGTCAATGATATAACCGTCAAGATCAATGGATTTTAACATACGGTAAATATAATGAAGAATAAGTGATTTGAAATAAATAATTTATGATTCATTCGTAAATCGTAACAGGTAACAGGTGACGGGTAAAGAGAAGAAAGGCAGTAAACAGTAAGCAGTTACCAGCAGTCAGCAAAGAAGCAATCTCATCTTTTCAACCTCTTCAACTAAATAACCCCCCTGATTTTACAATTAATTATAATTTTTCTATATTATTACAGCATCCTTTCAATACAACTCGAATACATGTGCCTTTGCCGGGTTTAGAGTACTTGACAAAGATTTTGCCCTTGTGATATTCTTCGATAATACGCTTAGTTAGGGACAGTCCCATACCCCAACCGCGTTTTTTGGTGCTGTAGCCCGGCTTAAAAATGGTTTTCCATTGTTTATCGGGAATGCCTTTTCCGCTATCTTCTATATCTATATAAATCATATCCCCTTCCTGCTGGAAAATGACATTGATCTTTCCCAGTTTGCCTTCCAAAGCATCAACGCCGTTTTTGATCAAATTTTCCAAGGCCCATTCAAGCAATTCCTGATTAGCATTAATAGAGCCGCTGGCTTTCATAACAAAATGCAGATCTACACACTTATTTTTTTGAGGGATACGGTGTTCAATATAACTTTTTACATTTTCAAACAGAT
>JAGLUM010000400.1 GCA_023134755.1 Fidelibacterota bacterium
GCGGTTATTGCCGAGATTACATCGTCAGATGGGCATATCTACCAAATACCATGGAAAATCAATCCGATTATGATGATCTATAATGTCAATATGTTTAAAGATATCGGGATGGAAGCACCGCCATCTACTTATTCAGAGTTTCTTGAAGCCGGAAAGAAAATACGGGTTGATACAGATGGGGATGGGTATGTTGACCGTTGGGTAGGTTATTCTCAAATTCTCGCCACCTGGTGGCAGCGATTTTTTGATTTTTATCCCCTCTATCTGGCAGCTTCCGGTGGCGGAAAATTAGTGGATCAGGGGAAAATTGTATTTAATAATAAACACGCGGTGAATGCCTTTCGTTTCCTTGCCGAAGTTTATGAACGGGATTATTTTTCAAAAGAGTTATTATCAGCCAGACAGGATGTTTTTTTAGCCAACATTATTGCAACCAGATTTACCGGACCGTGGGCAATAGTTCATACTGAAAAATTTAAATCTGAAAGTTTCAATTATCACTTTAGTCCCATGCCAGTCCCCGATAATCATACGGGTGATGTTTACACTTATGGTGATCCGAAAAATATTGTTATATTTAACACCTGCAAGAATCCACAAAAGGCCTGGGAGTTTTTAAAGTTTGTAATAAATGTTAAAAATGATTTTAAACTCTTGCAGCTAACCACGCAGATCCCAAGAAGAAAAGCGTTGTCTGAAAACACACTATTCAAAACATATTTCGAGAAAAATCCTAGAACGGTGCCTTTTGCAAAGCAAGCAGAATATATCAGAGGAACAGATACCTGTCCCCAGCTCAAGGAAGTATTTGATGTAATTTCTCAAGAGTATGAAGCATGTGTGATTTATGGTACTAAATCTCCCGAAAAAGCGATTTCTGATGCGGCAAAAGCAGCACAGGTTATTTTAGACTAATAAAAATAAGATGAATAAAAAGCGATTAACACCGTATTTGATGGTTTCACCATATCTTGTCCACCTGGGACTTTTTGTGCTTTTTCCGGTGATTTTTTCCATAGTATTAATGTTTCATCGCTGGAATATTATTTCTCCAATGGAGTTTGTCGGATTGCAGAATTTTAATAAACTTTTCCAGGATCGTCTCTTTTTCAAATCTATATATAATACATTTATCTTCTTAGTAATTCATATTCCTCTACAAATCATAATTGCCTTATTTCTGGCGGAAATGTTAAATCAGAAAATCAGATTACGTTCATTCTTAAGAGCCGCGTATTTTTTACCGGTGGTGATTTCCGGTGTTGTCGTCACGATTGTATGGGCGCAATTGTATGGCTATGATGTGGGTTTGATAAACCGCATTCTGGTGAGTCTGGGTCTACAAAAAGTGGGTTGGTTGATTGACCAGAATATTGCCATGCCCTCTATTGCTATCATGGCCACCTGGAAAAATGTTGGTCTTTATGTTGTTCTTTTTTTGGTGGGATTACAGAGTGTTCCTCCCCATTACTACGAAGCCGCGGATATTGATGGCGCTACACACTGGCAAAAATTCCGCCATATCACGCTGCCGGCGATCAATCCAACCATATTTTTAGTAGTAATTATTTCGACGATAGGCGGATTTTCGTTATTTATAGAACCATACATTATGACCGGTGGTGGACCTCTGAATAGTACTATATCGGCTGTTTTATATATTTATAAACAGGCGTTTACCTATTATCATATGGGATATGCCGCCACTTTGGGCTTTTTCTTTGCTGTTATTATCATGATTGTAGTGGTTATTCAACGAAAAATTATTGAAAAGGATTGATTACGAATGAAAAAGTGGCTGATATATACGATCCTTTTACTCGGGGCACTGATGTTTATCTATCCATTCTTCTGGATGGTGATGGCCTCCCTGGCCCCTGAAAATGAAATTGGAACACTAACTTTTGTACCATCCGCATTTTCATTTAAGAGTTATATACACATGCTCTCCAAAATACCCATTGGCAGGGCCTTTATTAATAGTATGATCGTATCCATGTCCGTTACCGCCGGGGTACTTATTCTTAGTTCAATGGTCGGTTACGCATTGTCGCGGATGGTTTTTAAGGGACGTGATCTTATATTTTATATCATCATATTTACAATGACACTGCCTTTTCAGATTACATTAATACCACAATATCTTTTGATGGTTGAGTTCGGCTGGACGGATACCTATCTGGCTCTCATTATCCCATATTTTATGAATACGCTGGGGATTATTCTTTTCCGTCAACACTTCAAGACTATTCCAAATGATTTGATCGATGCCGCCAGAATTGATGGTTGTGGAGAGATACATATTCTCTTCCGCATACTCTGGCCCAATTCTATTCCGGCTCTGGTCACGGTCGGAATTTTGACATTTATGGCAACATGGAATGAAGTATTATGGCCCTTAATTATTATTAGAAATGAAAATTTAATGACCATGCCCCAACTGGTAACGTTGTTTGCAATTGGTGGTCGCGCCGAAGCGCAATTGGGAACCAAACTTGCAGCGGCCACAATGCTGGCAATACCGGTTCTGATTGCCTATACATTTTTCCAAAGATATTTTGTACAAAGTATGGCTTCAACCGGCTTGAAGGAGTAGCGATTATGCCATTGGCGGAAAGAAAATCTATCAGTCTGATCCCGGATTTAAAACGTGTTTTATTTCAGTTTTTTGATTTGGATAAATTGGGAAAATCAAAAAATATTTTCGAACGGATTAAATCATTACCAGAGTCCACAGCCGCTGAATTGTTAGACAAGATTCTAATTGAATTTGATAATAGACATAGAGATTTAGAAGC
>JAGLUM010000401.1 GCA_023134755.1 Fidelibacterota bacterium
GGACAAATAGCAGTAATCTAAATGCGGATTCACCGGGCGAATTAGTGGGACGGTATCCTTCAGCTATCGGTGCCGGAAATTATCCTTTTATTGCCTGGTCTGAATATGTAGGCGTAAATTCTGGTCTGGAAAGTGACGCAAAGCCCTTATATGTAATGGATATGTTAGGATTTGGCGGTGGTTATTTAACAGCCCCGCAAGTTATTGGAAATGTCAGTAATCCGGAAGGCCTTTGGATGGGCTGTCCGAATTATTCCGAGGAAGCTGACGGGACCGGTCATATTAATATGACCTTTACTACCTGGCGGGAATTTGATGCAAATGAAGTTAGCAGTCATAATATATATTTATTCAGATCAACCGACATTAGTGCAGGAGCCGTAACGTTTGCCGGCGCCGAAAAAATTCTTGATTCAAAAACCTATTTTGAAGAAGGATCTTCAAGTGGTTCAACTACATCAGATGCATTAATTTCTATTGCCGATAACGGAGTTGGATATATTGCTAATGTTGCCTACTGGCACTCGGATTATCAAAGCCTTGTTGAAAACAATGATTACCATACCTTTAAGATGCGAAAAACCACCGATCATGGCGAAACATGGAGTAGCACTTCTTTTGATACGGATGTTCCATATTATTATATTCTGGATGATGTTTTTGATGACGGTATTTTTGATATCTATATTCCCAGCCAGCAATTTGAAGTTGTTTATGGTATAGATACTGTTATAGTAGATGTTCTGACCGGAACAGAAGATGCTGTATTGGATACACTGAATTATCCGGGTCTTTTCATGGGCTATGATAACGAAATGATCGTTGATGCAAATGGCGGTGTTCATTTTATGTGTCTGGTAATTCCCGAGTCTGAAGAAGCCGGATATATTATGCCGACTGTTCACGAAGGATGCGGATTTTATCATCTTTATTGTACAGATCCTTCTTCATCTACAGCGGAATGGGATGTTTCTTTTGTAACAAGTATGCAGAACACATGGCGTTTCAATTATCGTCACAGCAGCCGTGCTTGGCAGAGCTTTTTCCCGTCCATGGCAACATCCACCGAAGACCCCAATACCCTCTATGCCGTGTATCCCAAAGGAGACATATATAAAGAATATAGCGAAGAAGATGAAGACACATTAATTTATCTTGTCAGCTACGATATTTATGTCCGCCGTTCATTGGATGCGGGTCAGACCTGGCAGACAGAAATTAATGTTACAAACACCCCGGGTTTTGATGAAATATGCGCGCATGCCGATCCGGATGCGACGGATGACCATATTTACATTGTATATCAGGTCCCGGATTATTCTACCCATACTGTAGATGCAGACACACTGGATGCCGTACCGGAAGATTACAAAAACCGCGTTTATTTTATGGATGTAACCTGCGATCTGACCGGTATTGAAGGAATTGTAGATGCTCCGGCACGTTTTGAGCTTGAACAAAACTACCCGAATCCCTTTAATCCGAAGACAGCGATATCTTTTAATATCCACAAAGCCGGAGAATATCGTTTAGATGTATTCAACACATTGGGTCAAAAAGTTA
>JAGLUM010000402.1 GCA_023134755.1 Fidelibacterota bacterium
TTCAACCACAAAATTAACAATGGATATAGCCGAAGATATTAGAGAAATGTATAAGACAAAGAAATACTATTTTGGATATATTTCAGAGAAATATGGTGTAAGCCGACAAATGATTAATAATATTGTAAATAATAAGAGTTGGGTTCCTGAGGAGAGAAGTGATCAATTTCCAAATACAAATAACAAAAAAATAAAAATATATAAAGATTGTAACAAATCTAAGGATATAATTGAGGATAATCACATTAGATCAATTTTTGAGAAGCAAATAACAAAAAATATAAAATATAAATATAAAGATTTTAAAGCAGGATATATTTCTGCATCATTTAAAAAAAAGCAAATAATCAAATCAATAGATTCAATAATAAAAAATTTTAGAGAAAAAGATCCTGCAGAACATTATAATATGTTACGAGCTCTTGAAGAAATATTGAAAGTCTTGATGCAACAATAAAAAACCTGCAATCAGTAAGAGCTTATTTTATAGAGGAAGAAAAGGGAGAAAATATAACAGATGAAAATTAAAATAATGGTTGAAAAAGAAGTAGAACTTAAAAGTCTGTTTGTAAAAGCCAAAGTAAGATACTGGGAAGATTCAGAAGTAAATGGATGTGAGTTGCCTGAAAGCGGTGAAGGACTCCCGTGTAAAAATGGTGATAACTGGGCTCCTGTTATTGATATTGAATCAGGAAAAATTATTAACTGGGATTTAGGAAATACAGCAGATATCTATTTTAAAGTTGGGGATCAATGTGCTTATTCGATTTCTGATATTGACGGTAACATTGTAAAAAATCAGGATCAGTATTATGTTCCCGAAATTCTATGTCCTGCAGAAAATGGATATGGTGATTATATCATAATGAATATAGACGAATCAGGTATCATTAAAAACTGGAATAAAAAGTTAATTTTGAAATGTTTTGAAGATGAGGATTAAAATGAAAAAATTGGATATTGGTGATACTGTAGAAATAGATGAAAAACACAGGCCTCATATAAACACTATAAAAGGAAAAATGGATAATGCCATGTGTTTAATGAATACTGGTGCGGCGGCATTTAGATCTTCAGAAAAAGAATTATGGGATTTTATACATTTTGTTATTCCAGAAACTGAAGGAATAAGTATGAATCTAAATCACGAAAATCACACTATAAATATTACTGGAAAGCCTTAAAGAAGCATTAAATGAAACTAGTGAATAAAGCGGAGCACTAAATGAAACTAACAATATTATTTGTAATAGATTTAATAATCATTTTACTATTTATTATGGGATTAAAAAACAGACCGCCAGTAGGAATAATGTTATTAAATTATGGTATATTTTGTTTTTCGTGCTGGATGACATTAAAAGAAATATTAAGGAAATTTAAATAAAAATTGAACTGGAATAACCGGGAGTGTTGTTAACCTCCTGTTAATTCTCCTGTATCTGTATAGATCGGGATATATAAACTACCTTAATAGGGTAAATAAAATTGTTAAGCCGTCCAGAAATGGGCGGTTTTTTATTGTGTAAACATCCGTTAAGTAAAAAATAAAAAAGTTTCTGTTTTCGCACTAAATAAGTGTTTATATGTTTGATTAAAGCACTAAAAGGGTGTATACTTATATTAGAAGATAAGGGGGAGAAGATGACAAAATTAAACGGAAAATTACAGTATAGATTGAGTAACGGCTCTTGGGTTGATTGTGATGATAGAACAGATGAATTTTTGAATCTGTGCGTTAAAAATGATTATCATAAATACACAATGGATCAGGTTGTAGGAATATTAAACTCAGTGGAGAAAGTTAGAAATGATGTATCAGATTGGTATTCAGAATGTAGGATTAAACCTGTTGAAAAACGAGCTCCTGTTTTAAAAGAATGGGAACCTGATACAGAATCATATGGATATTAAAAAAGGTGGGGAAAGATGACAGTAATAACAGTAAAACAGAGACCTGAAGCGAATAGAAGTGAAAATTTTGTATTATTCCTGAATAAAAAAGAAAATTATTCTGTGAGTATTTCAGATAAAAATAGGGTCAACGGGATAATAGCAGGGAATAAAGATTTTCCTCAAATTGAATGGTCTGAACTGTGGGATGATTTTTATATGGAAAATCCTGAAATATTAGCTGTTAATAATATCTGCATCATGACTGAAATTGTACCCGATACAAGGTACACTGTAAAAAGAATTTACCAGGTGGTTAGTAGGTATAATTATACACCAGAAAAAATTAATGGAAATAGCGGTGATATTCTTTTTGAATCAGACAGCTTAGAATCTGCTGTAAATAAAGCAGTTGAAATTGGATTTTTAAATCACGGATTGGAGGTTTGCTGCAGCCTATCTTTAACTCATAGAAAAGAATGTATTGAAAATAATATTAAAATGTTTGGTGGGAATTAAATAATAAACCAACAATCCCTCACCCGAGGGCAAGGGGAAGAAATAAGAGATAAGAAAGGGTAACTATTGACAATGTTGCCATAGTGAGTTATGCTTGTAAGGGTTAAAGGGGAAAGGAAAAGTGACAGATAAAAATAATGGAGGAGCGGCTTATCCGTTTGAACAAATAACCGAAAGATGTGGTGGTGTGCCGACTAATTGGAAAAATCATTCCGGCATGACCCTGCGTGATTATTTTGCAGCTGAATCTTTAAAAGGATTTAATACCAAAGAGAACAGAACGTCTATGAAAAAGAAGCATGGAGCAAATGCCGATCAAATCGATACCCTTATTGCAAAAGCAAGTTATCTTATGGCCGATGCAATGCTTAAAGAGAGAAACAAATGACAGGACACAAACAAAAAAAATTACTGAATAATCATATTGAAGCTGTGAAAGAAATAATACAAAGTGAATTTGAAATGTTGAAATCAGAAACAGAACGGCCTTTTGATGAAAAAGAGCTTATGAAAAAAGCTGTCGGGATAAACCGGATCCAGTATATAAATTTTATTGAAGAGTTATCAGGTGAAAAATGGGAGGATCTGGCATGACAGAAGTACAGTTTTTAAAAAAATGTATAGATATAGCTGAAGGATTCAAATTTATTGCTTTTTCCAATTATATAGATTTAAAATATCAAAACATTGTTTTTAGCGCACCTCATAGCAAAATAGAAACTTTTATTTTTCCTGCTGAAGTTTTTTTTGAGACAGATTTATTATACCCTTTTTTAATTCAAGCGGCGATTGAAGGGATAGAAGATGATTCTTTTAAAAACCCTTATGTCGTTTTCCATCATAAAAGATATGGTATTAATTTTGACATCTATAAGAATAATAATGGAAAATATAAATCAATCATTTGGCATGGAAACTATGATTGTAGTGTTAAACTCCCTGAATTAAAAAAAACTAAAATAGAGGCTAAAGAATATTGTTTGAAAGAATTTTTTAGTAATCAAGAGGATCTGACATGACAAAGATGACACCACAGCAGATAGAATCAAAAGGTTCTTTACGGGAAGGATGTTATGTCGAATATATTGATAAATCAACAAACAGAATAGTAAAAGGTAAGATTATTGCATCTTTAAATGGGGCTTTAAATGGAACCGATAAGGGACAGCATATATTCAATGTCGATGGAAAACTGGTAAAA
The DNA here is from genome assembly GCA_023134755.1 of Fidelibacterota bacterium. Taxonomy (GTDB): domain Bacteria; phylum Fidelibacterota; class Fidelibacteria; order Fidelibacterales; family Fidelibacteraceae; genus M50B103. Next base: position 3,614 of record JAGLUM010000402.1, read on the forward strand.
GGCCATGATATTTATGATCGGTTGTTAGTGCATATTCCGGGGGAAAGGAAAACAAAAAGATGAAAACATTTGAAGGAACATTTCATGTGAAATTCCATAAAAATCTTTATGGGAAAAAATTACCGGTTACTTTTGACTGTGAGACTAAAGACGAACTGGTTAAAGAACAAAAAAGAATCCGCAGGGAATATATAGAAAAAGATAAAGCTATTAGCGTTGTATTTGATATGTGTGAAAGGAAATAAGGGGAGAAAATGCAAATATTTTTTAATGATTTTGAACTTGCTTCTAAAAATTATGGAATTGAAGTCACCGCAGAAAGACATTTGGAAATACCGGCAGCAGTAGTAATTTCATATATTTGTGGCTCTGAAAATCTTTTTGATGATTATTTTGACTGGCTCTGGGAAAATCTTCCGGCAGGTGTAGATGTATTATTGGAGAATTTCCCGGAAAGAGAAGATACTTATCTATCTAGTATTAGAGGATTTATACAAACTATTACATTATGGGAAAGAATGAAAATACTTTTTAGGAAGGATAATTGAAGCAGATTAAATTCTCTGTATTAATTATTCCATTACCTTCTGAATCAATTTATGTATTTCTCCTGTTATTTTTTTGCACTATTAACAAAAGGTTTTGTTTCATTAAACATATTAGAAAGAGTCTCAAATTTCGCTATTTCAGCAACAAGTCGTTTATGAACATCCCATAATTCTTTTAGATTATTTTTAGTTATAGGTTTCGCATCTTTAAACCTCATTGTCCCGTCTGACATTTTTAATTAGCCCTCAAAGAGGGCTATGTTTATTTAGATTTCATCATATCCTTTACGAGTTAAAACCCATCGACCTCGATCTTCAGCCCATCCCCATCGTTTCATAGCTTTTTGAATCTTTTCATTACGTTCTAAATCAATTTCGTCATATCCCATTTTTCCCAACTTGTTATAATTGATATCAAATTGCGATCCTGGTTGTAATTGTCCACCACGCCCTCTAACAACTTGAGACACAACTCTTTTAGTTATAGGTTTCGCATCCTTAACCCTAAACGTCCTGTCACTCATTCTCTGTATTATCATTATCTACTCCTTTACATTCCACTAATGCCAATCCCATTATACCTTGAGATTGTCGCACTCGGCGCTGTTATCATACTTCTCATAGTTAAAAAATCCTGACCCCAACCAGTAGATTTAAGCCACTCATCTATTTGACCGCCTTTACTGTTATCTATCGAAGCAGAATAACTAACAGAACCGGCAGAGGCGCTGTTTATAGCACCACTCGATCCAAGTGAAAAACTTTGTCCTATCCCGCCATCAGATACTCCGCCACTTGGTCTGAATAATCCGGCATCAATTTCTAGGCTCAAAATATGAGCTGTTATCAACCCCATGCCACTACAGTAATATTTACCCCATTTAGTTTCGTTGCAATAAATAGATCCCTGGATAATTTTTGCATCTAATATATTATCTGTTATTCCCGGATAATTATTGACCTGCGGATATGCTGTTCTAAAATCTCCGGGGGTATAATTTGTGAAATTATCAACCGGACAATCACCGGATGGGCTGTCAGAACCTGTAATAAGAGAATCTGCATATACTTTAAAAGTATCTGTAATTTCAGGAGGAGCAACAGCCACACCCAGAGTCAATGTAATCTGATCTACACCATAAATAACGGTATAATCCGTTTGTTCATCCCCGTTTATCAACCACAGAATATTTCCTGTATCAACAGGAGAATAACCGGATGGAGGTAGGAATATAAATTCCAGCCGAATACCATCAGGCGGAGTTAACGGGGATTCAGTGTAAATCAGAAAACTCATATTATACCAGTTTCACCATTCTTTCTTCTTTATCTATAAAGAAAGGAAGTCCGGTTTCATCCTGTTCAGCTTTTATCCCGGCATCAGCAGCCATTCCCGCTATTTTTTTCACGGCATGATTTAATGATGCGAACTTATATTCCTGAACCTCATCGTCTCCGCACATTACAATAACAGTACTCTGATCTTTAAACGCTATTTTTGCAGCGCTTAAAGGAGAAATTCCTTTTTCATCAGCTCGGCTCATTCCTCTACTTCTAATACCATCACGTTTTTTTAAAATGCCCTGAACCTGATCAGATTTAGCACTCAGTACTGCGTTAGCATCCTCTTCGGAAAACCCGTCATTGACCAATACCTGACGTAGAATATCCATTTTCTCTTTCAGCATTTCATTTTCAGTTTGAAGATTATCAATAGCAGATTTCTGATATGCATCTCCACCGATACCGAATACATGTTTACCATATTCATTTGTTACAATTATACGGCCTGAATCCAGTAATCTGACATTCAGTTTTACGTTATCAGGTGATATTTTTACAGGTTTAGTTCTGTCAATAACTCCCGGTTTTAATTTCTCATATAATCCGAAAACAGAACGAAGCACATCTTCATCTATCAGTATAAAGTTTTCACCATCAGCAGCCCGTGCTTTTCCTGGTATAATCAGTTTTTTTGAAAGTTTACTTGCTGCACCAACAGCTCCGTTTTCTCTGTTCGCATGAACCAACGGGATATACTGATCTGTATTTCCTGTATTAATTAATTTATATTTCATTTGTTCCTCCATATAGATAAAATGCCCCATATAATGCATGGGGCTCTAAAAACTATCAGCTACCAATCGGATTAGAAAGATCCGGTGTCGGTATCAGTTCATTTCGTGCAGGAGTAAGAGTGATACTCTGCCCTGTTCTAATCTGAACACCATCAGGATAACGTGAAATAGTTCCACCCTGTTTGCTCCAAAACGGAGTTACAAGATTAATTCCCTGCCATTGCGGCGCAAGAGTAGTCATTGGAAGTGGTACGATTCCTTTCAAGACAGATTCATCCTGACCCGAATAAACCATAAATCCATTGTAATATCCATCTCCCGGAGTTCCCGGGGTTACTTCACCACCGATCCCTTCAAACCGGTCAGACCAGACAATACGCAGATTCCCGGCATTCATCTGACCGGAAGGAGCAATATTATTTGGGTCAATATTTGACAGGCTGGTTAAAACGCCGTCAATATCTTCTGTATAGTTCCCGATATAAGTTCTCAGGTACGCAAGGAACGGTTTTTTATCAAAATCATTCGATGCAGCTGTTGCCAGATACTGGAAGTCTCCGGTTGTAAGACACATCATAGTTCCAATCAGGTTTCCACCGGCTTTTTCTGCTATTGTTACAAGAGGCTCAAGAACATCTGCAAGAACTTCATTCTGGGTTTTTTCAGTCCAGAGCGTAGATGATGCGGCAGCGTTCTGTGCAACAGATACAGGAGTTATATCCGGGTTGTTAAATAATCCGGGAAGCCCGACACTGTCAAGACCATAAGCCATAAGCTGATCAGTCAGGTTAAGATATGATTCAATTGCAGATGACAACTGCAGGTTATTATACGACGGAACACCGGCCATAAGCGGATTCAACTGTGCGTATGCAGAAACAGCCAGTTCATTAACACTGATTCTATATGATGCGGCTGCGGCAATCAGCGGAGTTCTCACAAAACTTACTGCTCCGGATACGACAGGAAGATCATTTCCGGCATCTGCATTCATTATCTTCATCTCACCTGATCGCTGAACATAATTTGCAGTGTAAATTTCAGCACCGGCTCCACCCTCTGTAAGAACAGGAAATACTTTTCCACTTGCCAGAGAATAAGGCTTTCTTATCTGAACATATGCACGAGGTTCTACAAATTCTGTTGTTCTGCTTGTAGAATATCCAAGAGCGACACTACCATCCGACGGTGCTGCATCGAACATTTTTGGTTTAGGCGCAATACTGAAAAAATCATTTTGAATTTTCATTGCAGCATCTTTGATATATGCCTTTTTTGACGCTTCCGTTTTACCCATATGTTTCCCGGAGGTATGCATAGCCATTCCAGTATCAGTAATCATTGTATTCCAGACCAGCGAATTTATCTGAGCATCAGTCATTACGGGCTGTGAAGATTTCGGGCCATACATCTGATCCATAACTTTAACTCTGCTTTTATAGTCAAGAAATGGATATGCTACCTGCGGAGGAAGCATCCCCATCTGCATAGCCAGTTTAAAATCCGATTTACCCTGGATTCTTTTATCACCAGAATCCTGCAGGAAACCAATTGGCGTATTTTTGAAATCTGTATAGACATTCATTCCAATTTTATTATTCATTTTTATTCACTCCTTATTTCTGGAAAGATACTTCAACTTTTAAAGGGTTAGAAGCAGCCCATTTATTAATTGATATTCTCGGTTCGGCAGTATATCCGGATGGAGGAGACCCCGCAGCTGTTCCGGCTGTAGCTGATCCACCGGCTGTATTCAGATTTGCCTCAAGATGCAGATCTGTACCGGTTGTTCCGGCTGTTATCAGAACAGCGGATATAGCACTTTCTGCAGCAGATGTAAACACAAATAGATTTTCAGCTGAATTATAGTTTACAAATACTCCTGTAAGCGCGGCTTCAAGGATTGAAGCAATCCCGTCCATATCGGCAGCAGCAGAAAAATCAATATTCGGTACATTTGCAGCAGCGGCCCCGTCAACACCGACGGTAAGACTTCCGTCGGTGATTGCCTGCAGGACTGATAAAGCACCTGATACTCCACCGGTAAAAAATCCGGCTGTTGCACTATTGTCATATGCCGTTGCTTTCCCTGTTTCATTATTGATTGCAATTCCTTCGGTTTCAACTCTAGTTGGAGCAGTTACAACATTGATCCAGACCGTCACAGTTGTGCCAACAGGAACAGGACCTTTCTGTTCGTATGCAAAAAATACAGGATCTCCATCTCCCAGTGATTCCTGTGAAGCACCCCTTAGTGTTATTCCAAACAAATTTGAGTTCGGAGCAATCCCTTTTATAATTGTACCTTTATCAGTCCGGCTTACCCATGTTTCGCCGGGGATAAACTTAACGCCTCCCTGAGAAGGGTCTATCTGCATGCTTTTTATTGCAGTAGGAATATAGGGAGCATTCGGGACACCAACCATTGTGAAAGGCAGGTTAGCATCATAATTGCTCTGAACTCCGGTTCCATTTTTTAACATAATATTTCTCCTTTCTATTTAAAGCTCATCAGCCGGATTAAATCCACCGGAGCTAGAATCCTTTAATTTAGTACCGACCAGTGCAGACATGCCGTCAGCTTTCTGTCTGTTTGCACGGATTGCATTAATAGCCACACTCACCCTATCCCTTGTAATTCCTTTTGAGGATGTAACTTTTCCAATCCCGGATGCATCTATCAGTCTATGATATATTGTCCCGTCTTTAAGATGAGTCTGAACATCAATGTCTTTAAGGGCATATGATGAAACCGTATCAATCACATTTCCCATAAGAACAGGAAGTGTCGCTGCATCAGCCAGTTTTTTCGGAATATAATAACCGTCTTTTTCCATAACCGGATCAGTGGCTTTATCACCGTCTTTAGTTGCAGCCTCAAGTTCTGCTTCAGTTGCCTGATTGCTCGGAGTTCCAGTTTCAGGAGCATCGCCCTCTGCGGCTGAAGCAAGCCTTGCCTCTTCTGTTGCGGGAGGGGCATCTTCTGACTCCGCCTGCATATCAGCAATAAACCCTTCGTCTTCTGACTCCATTGATTCCGCCTGTACCTCTGCTCCGGCTTTTTCAAGTTCTCCGGCAAGAGACCGGGCAAGATTTGCAATAGCAGGATTCTGTGAGTTTTTCGCCATTTCGTATAATGCTTCGGCATCAACTCCGTCTTCAACCTCAAACTCATCAATAACTTCGGGTTCACCGAAGTTGTCCAGCTGCATGTCTTCGTTCAACTGATCTATGCCGGTCTGATCATCAACCTCAAACTCTTCAATGACGGTTGGCTCCCCGTCCAGAGTTATATCTTTATCGGCATCACCGAAACGCCTATTCATAGCATCATTAACAGTTACACTAATTTTATCAATTAATTTTGCTAAATCTTTTTTATCCATATTTAAAACCTCCGTGGTTTTGTTTGCATTATCAGCCAGTTTTGTTTCAATATCTTTTATTTCGATGTCGATAGACAAACGGGCTTTCCCGTCAGCTATAATAGCTCTGGCTTTTTTTAGGTTATCAAGCGTAATGCTCAGACTGTCTTTAGCTTCAATAATCCTTTTCTGCTCGACAATTTCAATTTCTTTCTGGTCTTTGTCAGTGTCCTGTGTCTCGGAATTGGAAAGATTTGTGTTTTCGTTAAGTTCATCTTTTGTTTTGTCAACCGGATCACACTTATCTTCAGATTCAACTTCAGTGTCTGCAGATTCAGCTTCAGTGGCAAGCTCATCAAGAACCGCTTTTTTTTCTTCATCTGTTTCTTCATCAGCAAGCAGTCTCAGCACGGAGGCCTTCCCTGCATCTGCTATCTGTTTTTTTACTGCTTTCCTACTTTTTTTTGCTCTATCAAAAAGACTCATTATAACTCCTCCGTTTTTTCTATTATCATGTATACGGGCATTCCCGGCCCGCCCTTCTTTTACCATTGCGATATGATTCGGTGTATATCCTGTCATTATTAAATCATATTCCTGCCCGGAATCAGTAACACCCTCCGGTACAACCCCCGGTTTAAATTCCAGTTCACTGTCATACCCATCAGAAATTTCATTATATTCTCCTGATTCTATTTCTGAAACCATAAGGGGATCACATACAAATCCGGTTCCCGAAATAGTTGATTTCTGTTTATTGTGCAGAGAACTTCTATTTATACCTTTTTCAAGATATGCCCTGTTATTTTCATCTACAAATTCAGCGGGATGTTCTCTGGTAAGCGGCAATCCGTTGTGTGCTGTAATTGCTGAATCAGAAAATACAACCTGCGAAGGTCTCCATACTCTAAGAATAGTATCACCTGATATATTGTTTTCTTTGAGGACATCTTCTCCGTATATTTCATCCGCCATATATTCCTGAACACCGTCCCGGCATATATCCATAATGAATGTAAGAT
>JAGLUM010000403.1 GCA_023134755.1 Fidelibacterota bacterium
TGAAGGGTGTTTTTGCCGCGGCATACCATCCGCAGGATGAAAATATCATTGCTTTTTCAGGGCACAACGGGGAACAGAGCGATATTTATGTCTATAATTTGAAAAATAAAACCCTGATAAATCTTACGGAGGACACACAGGCTGATGAAAATCCCCAATGGTCACCTGATGGCAATGCCATTGTTTATGCCAGTGAGCATCTAAAAAGCAAGGCAATGCGGGATAAACGGCATCCTTATCAGTGGGATATTTACAATGTAGAAGTAGATAGCAAGAAGAAAACTCCGCTGACACAAACCGATATTGATGAAAACTATCCTTACGTGGATCCCCTGAATCGCGGAATCATTTATACTTCTGATAAAAACGGTGTATTCAATATTTATATTCAGCCTCCCAATGAGGAAGCTTATCCAATAACCAATGTAGTTGGCGGTATTTTTCATTTAAATCTGGATCGTTCGGGAGAGACCCTGATATTCTGTGCTTTTAAAGATATGGGATGGGATATTTTCCGTATGAATCATCCTTTTGAGATGGAAAAAAAGGAATTACAACATACCTTACAGCGCAAACGTTCGCTTGAAACTCCTTTTGATATTACCGAAAGCAGTATGTCACAAAAACGCCGAAATAAATTAAGCGAAGCTCCCGATACACTCGGAGAAAGAGTCAGTTTTGTAAAATCCGATGATGAAATAGAACGGTATGCTGATTATGAATCCTATGTTTTTGTCCCCGGATATGCTGAGATATATAATAATCTCGATTCGCATGCTGTTGTATTAGACAGCAGTACCATTATTGATCCCTCGGGCAACTATATTGATAAACCATATAAAACAAAGTTTTCACTGGATCTGGTGGACAGCCAGTTTGGTTATTCCACCTTTTACGGTGTACAGGGACAAGCTACTTTTATGTTCAGCGATGTGATGGGCGATCACCAGGTTTATATCGGCACAGATCTTTATATTGATCTGAAAAACAGTGATTATGCTTTGGCCTATTATTTTCGGAAATACCGTCCCAATTTCGGTCTGGTTTTAATGAATGAATCCGATAATTATGCCACCTATTTACCCGATGAAGTATCTGAAATCAATCCCTACGGTTTTTTTGTAACCCGCTATACGACACGTAGTCTGTACCTCATGGCAGATTATCCCATTGACAGACATCACCGCTTGGAATTTACCAATTCATATTATTATGTTAAACGTGATTTACTTGATGATCCTGAAATTGCCGCGGAATATGATGAAGATATTCATGAATATCGCGCGGAATTTGCAATAGTCAAGGATAATACCATTTTCAGTTATACCGGTCCCATGGACGGTAGACGCTATCGCTTAAGCTTGAATATTTCTCCAAAGATCACCCCCGAAACACCTGCTTTTTATACAGCAAAACTGGATTTCCGTCAGTATTATAAAATTACCAACGATTATCACCTGGCATTTCGTTTTCACGGTGGTGCTTCCTATGGTCCGGATCCGCAGACCTTCTTTCTGGGCGGCATTGATAACTGGATAAACTATGTATACAATCCCAATGCACCGATCTTTGGTGGGTCTTCAGAGAGTTTTTCAGAACAGCTCAGCATGTATTATTTAAGCGAATATATTATGCCGATTCGTGGTGCAGCAATGTTTCAAACATGGGGACACAAATTTATGCTGGTAAATGCGGAACTACGATTCCCGTTTATTGAATATGCTAAATTTGGTCTGCCGCCGATCCAGTTTTTTCAGATTCGCGGTATTCTATTTGCGGATGTAGGGGTTGCCTGGGATGATCAATTGAGCCTTTTAAAAAACAACCAGTGGTGGCCTGTTGGAAATGCCTGGGATGATATGATAGGATCTGTCGGAATGGGTATTCGGGTTTATCTGGGTTTTGCTCTGCTTCGCATCGATCTTGCATGGGAATATAACGGTACGGAATTTTCAAGTCCAAGATGGTTGTGGTCGCTGGGCGGAGACCTTTAAATCAGTAGGCAGTAAGCAGAAGTCAGTGTAAGAAACCCCAAAAAGACCTGTCGGGTTGACAGACTAGTTAGTCAAAAATATTATTTTTTCAAACTCTTATCCATCGAAGACGAAAATAATGAAAAGAATCTCATACGAATACAGAAAATAACAAAGATACCAAGCAAAAAAAACACACAAAGGTGTCACCTCAAACTTGCTGAAATGGATATTGAATTACTGGATCGCAAGATAGAACGGGATATAAAATCAATTAATAATTCAACATAACAATAAGATTGATTCCTAACTTTTCTTTGCTTGTCCAAAGAAAAGTTACAAAAGAAAAGACAGCCGCTCAGCTTTTCTGGCTAAAAATTGTCAGAAAATACTAAAGTGCGGAAATTCCTCGCTTTGCTCGTCATGAAGAACCACACTTCTTAACGCATTTTCATCCGATTTTCTTTACGCCAAAAGCTGCATGCGGCAATATAACACAAAACCCCAGAGTCGTAAGATGTGAAGCGTAAAGAGAAAAGAACCCCAGCGGGGTTCAACCCGTCTACGCCACCACCTTCGGTACCTCGATGTTTCGGGAACGGTGGTCAGAAGGCTACGCCGGGCAGGCAATAATAGACATGATGCACATATTTTTCCCGAATCCCAAAGGGATTCAACAATAATAAAACGTGCATTCATACTGACTTCCAACTCTGAAGGGGTTGAACATAAATAAACGGCAAGTGAAGAGTAAGAAAATAATCTTACTTGTTCTGTTTTTCAAAATTATTCTTGAGTGAATTTTTTTCTTCTGTTTTCCCGGTGTACGGCATTGGCTTCACTGTGGTCTTTTTCCACACGATAGCGATTAAAAAAATCCCTGTAAAATTTGGGGAATCGGTCTTCCATAATAGCCTTACGCGCTTTGCGGGTTAAACTGATAAAGAAATGAATATTATGAATACTGTTCAGTCGCATACCTAAAATTTCGTTTTGACGGTAGAGATGATACATATAAGCCCGTGTGTGATTTTGGCATGCGTAACAGCTGCATTCTGAGTCAAGAGGGGCAAAATCGGTTTTATACTGCTGATTTTTAATATTGATCTTACCATCCCAGGTATATACAGACCCGTTGCGGGCATTGCGTGTCGGTAAAACGCAGTCCATCATATCTACACCTCGTGCAATGGAATGAATAATATCTTCCGGTTTTCCGACACCCATAAGATATCGCGGCTTGTCCAATGGCAGAGCATCGCATACTTTTTGCGTTAGATCATACATCATAGCCTTTGGCTCACCAACAGCAAGTCCTCCAATAGCGTAGCCGTCAAAACTCTCATCTGTAAGGAACTTTACACTTTCCATCCGCAGATCCTCATAAACACTGCCCTGGACAATGGCGAACAATGCCTGTGAATGTCCCCAGATCGGTTCCCGTGAGCGCAGATAGTCTTTAGATATTTTTTCCCAGCGGTGGGTCACCGCAAGGGATTTTTTAGCGTAATCATAATCACAAGGGTAGGGGGTACATTCATCAAATACCATCACAATATCAGAGCCCAGAATTCGTTGGATTTCCATGCTGACCTCGGGGGAAAACTGATGTAAACTCCCGTCAATATGTGAACGAAAGGTAGTTATATCACCCTCGATCTTGCGTAGATGCGCCAGCGAAAACACCTGAAATCCTCCGGAATCGGTTAAAATGGGTTTATTCCAGTTCATAAAGGGATGTAGTCCCCCCGCCGCTTTTATAACATCCATTCCGGGACGTAAATAGAGATGATAAGTGTTCCCAAGAATGATTTGTGCCTTTGCCCGGTCAAGTTCTTCGTTTGAGAGTGCTTTAACGGTGGCGTGAGTGCCTACCGGCATAAATATCGGGGTTTCAATATTGCCGTGATCCGTTTCAATTGTAGCGGCACGTGCAGAGAAAGTATTAGATCGTTTATGCAGTATGAAATTCATGCATGAAATATAGTTTAGAATACCCAGTGCTTGCAATAGAAAAAAAAAGAGGGTAAATTAGGAACATCGTTATCCGTGATAGGTAAAACGATATAATATTGAGGACGCGCGTATTGAAACGATTAACATATATCATATTTTCCCTGTCTTTTGTGCTTGCATTTGCCGCATCCAGGGGTGTAAATGTTTCCTACCCGAGTTCTCATACTCTCACAGCCTATATTGATTTAGGTGAATTCCACACATACCAATGGATTGAACAAGAACAGGAATTAACACGCTACACCTTTGATTATTCCAATAATATCCTAGTGCAGGATAATATTTATTATGAAATAATTCAATTGCCCATCGCTATTGCTGATCAGTTGCCGACAGTATATGTACAGGTTTTGAAGACTGAAGATGTACAGCATACAGTTAAAGAACAAGCACTCTATCATTTTAGCGATATTATGAAATACCGAGATCTTGATTTTGTCTATTTGACTATTAATCCCTTTTTAGCAGACGGTAAAATTGCACGCAAACTGAAGGTGGAAATTGATTTTCATACAGCACTGGATGCGGCGCCGCCGGATAAAATGAACCGGTTTCTTATGAATAGTGTTTATGCTGACCGACTGCAATACAGCCGGACAGTCCGACCACCAAGGTTTAAAAAAACCACTGTATTTACCGGAGAATGGTTAGATATCAGTATAAACGAAGAGGGGATATACACGATACATCGTAGCGATCTGCAAACTGCGGGCGTAAGTGAAAATATTGAGGATAGTCACCTGTATCTTTTTGCCGGCCGGACATTCGGCATGCCCCTAAAGAACACCTTTCCTGACAGTGCGGATTTTCATCTAAAAGAAGTCCCAATGCTATTTTTAGATTCCTCGCAGGATGAAGACGATCAGTGGGTATTTTATGCTTCGGAAAATTCAGCCTGGGAACGAGAAACATCCATTTCGGATATCAGGTACATGAAATTTATTCGTAATTCCTATGAAAGCAATCAACATCTGCGCCTATTTGTGGGTTCTGCTGCTGCAGCGCCCAAACGTATGGAATTAGATACCCCGGTTTTCAGCGGATCAGAACAAATACAGGAATATACATACCAGCATTTACACCATGAGCAGGAACTTATCAATCCGGGAAAAGGAGGCGAACTGTGGCTGGGAGAACGTCTGTCGGCCAATAACAGCTATTCTTTCTATTTGAATAACCTTTATAATAATGAATCAGTTCCCGCTGCATTGCGTCTCGCATTTGGGTTAACAACCCCGGGTACTCATGAATTTAAAACATATTTATCCGACTCGCTGCTGTATCAGGTCTATTCCTCAAACGCAAAAAGCTCTGATGATTATGATTATGAAAGCAGTGTGAATAAAAAGACGGAATTACAACTGGTCAACCATCTTCTCGATGAAGACTTTACCCTGGATATTACGTATCGCGGAGAATCTTCTACCAGCGAAGGTTTTCTGGATTATATTGATATTATTTATCCTTCAACCCCGGAAGCTATTGACGGGCGTTTGCGTTTGTGGTTTATGAAAAACGTTGAAGCACGGAAAGTACATGTTAGCGGACTAACAAACTCACTTTCTTATGTTTTTGATGTAGATAATCCCTTTGAAACAGATTATTTCCCGCTCGGCGGATCAAGCGGTGATATTTATATTCCGGCAAAGGAAATCAGCAGCTCTTACCTGGTTCTGAATGAGGGACACTTTAAATCCCCGTTGTCAATTTCACTATTATCAGATTTTACACCTGTAAATACGACAGACCATGCCTCACAGATTGATTTTATTATCATCACACCAGATGCTTTTTTAGCTGAAGCCCTGCGTCTTGCTTCATACAAAGAGAATCGCAGTATCCAGCCATTAAATACTTTAGTAAAGACCTATTCAGAGATCATTGATCAGTTTAATGCCGGAAACCGTGACCCCTATGCAATCCGGCATTTCTTAAGTAATATATACCATAATGCTCCTGTACCCCGGCCGGTATATGTTCTTCTATTTGGTGATGGACATTACGATTACCAAAACCGTATTTTTTCAACGCCGGTCTATATTCCTTATCTTTATGAATCCGGTCTTATGTGGCCATGCGATGATATATTTGTGATGGTAAACAACGTAGATGATGTGACAAACGATATGGCCATTGGACGCATCACTGCCAACAATATTGACGAAGTCCGGGCGATAGTTGATAAAATTATTGAATACGACAACAAGGAATATCCTGGTGAGTGGCAGCTAAATACCATGTTGGTAGCGGATGATCCGACCGATGCGGCACAGGGTTCAAGTTTTATTGGTCAGACTGCCTTTATTCGTGATTCGGAACGCCTATACAATAATTTTTTTCCTAAAGTAATGCAGACCAAGAAGGTATATCTCACCGAATATCCGGAACGTTTTGTAACTGAACTACAGACTATGGGGCGAGATGGCGCGCGAGAAGATATCATGGAAACCTTTTTAAATGGGGTTGCATTTGTGAATTTTTACGGACACGGAGATCCCTCGGTCTGGACCCAGGAAAAGGTATTTGTCCGTAACGATTTAACGCGCCTGGATGTTAACCGCCACTATCCGCTTATCATTGCGGCGACCTGCAGCTGGGGGCGATCAGATATGCCTGAATTCCAAAGTTGTGCAGAAGAAATTCTGACGCTTGAGGCCAATGGAGCCATCGCTACTATCGCAACGGTACGCAGTGTATTCCATGGCAGCAGCAGCTCCGCGAATGTCAAATTTGTAGAAGATTTTACCACCGGATTATTTACCGGTAGCCCCGATTTTGCCTACACGCCCTTGTTTGGAGATGCAATGCTGTATGCAAAAAATGAATCCAATAATGTGTATGGTACAACCAAAACAAACAACAATATGAAATTTATGTTTTTTGGCGACCCGACGGTTATTCCCGCTTTCCCGCAATATGGCGGAAAAATTGATGCTATCGGTCGCGACACATTGCGGGCATTAGATCGTGTATCCGTAAGCGGCCGTGCGCTTGACCGGGACAGTTCGAGTCATTCTTATGGTGATTTTGAGGGACGTATTACGGTGTACGATAATGATTATCAGGTGAGCCGGGAATATGTATCTAATTCCTTCGGGAACATATCGACGATCTCTTATTATCTGGAAGGAAATCGTTTATTTAATGGTAACATTTCTTTTACGGGCGGAGCATTTTCTACACATGTGTTTATTCCCAAAGATATTCAATATCATGGTACCCGTGGAAAGGTCAAAATGATGTACTGGAATACTGATCACACACTTGATGGATCCGCAGGAATTGATACCATTCATGTAGGCGGAATTAATCCGGATGCAGCTTCAGATGTGGTTGGACCGGACATTACCGCCATTGTTGGAGCAAATACCCTAAGCAATGGAGCAGTGGTCTACGATACCAATATCATAAGTATTGTATTTGAAGATCAAAGCGGTATTAATATCACCGGTACCACCGGTCATGTACTTGAAATGCGTATTGATAATGGTGCACAAACCATTGATTTAAGCGATTTATTTTCCTACAGCAACGATGATTACATCCGGGGTATGGTTAATTTCCCCGTATATCACTATCTTGATGAAGGCAACCATCTTATCGAAATTGCCGCCTTTGATAATTATAATAATTATTCTCAGATTGAGCTTTCTCTTACTGTACTCAGTGAAGAAAGCGACTATGTTACCAATCTGGTTAATTTTCCGAATCCTTTTCAGGAACAGACGGATTTTACCTTTTCCTCTGCGATAAACGGACTGGCATCTCTGCGTGTTTATACCCTTTCCGGTAAACCCGTTGCGACTCTGGAAAATCAGATGATCCGGGTGGGATTTAATGCTATTCCATGGCAATCGCTGGATGATTACGGCCATCCGCTTGCGGCCGGTGTGTATTTTTATGTTCTTGAGATTGAAGGACAAACGGAACGTTATACCTACCAAAACAAAATGATGATCTTACCATGATAATTCAACCCGATATCCCCGTAATATTAGCATCTGCATCCCCGCGGCGCAGGGAATTGTTGACCACACTGGGTTTACAGTTTAAAATTATCCCTGCCCATATTAATGAAGCCTTTTATTCTAACGAACTGCCCATAAAACATGTTTGTCGCCTGGCAGGGGAAAAGGGTAAAAATATTTCTGATGAACATCCGGAGGCGGTCGTCATTTCTTCGGACACTATTGTTGTTTATCAAAATAACATTTTAGGGAAACCCGCTGATGAGGACGATGCTTTCCGTATGCTTCGTTTTTTGTCAGGAAATACGCACGAAGTCATTACTGCATTTAGCATTATTTGCCGTAAACGTAATATTAATGTTCTTGAATATGAGACCACAGAAGTGGTATTCCGAAATTTGAGTGATGAAGATATTCGTTCATATATTGCCGGCGGCTCTCCTATGGATAAAGCCGGTGCTTACGGGATCCAAGACCTGGACGCAAATTTTGTAAAAAAAATCAAGGGCTGTTTCTATAATGTGATCGGATTTCCAATTGCCGCTTTTACAGAAAAATGGAATGTCCTTTTTTCAAATTGATTTAAAAAAACCGGGTAAAAAAAACACCTTTTACAATAATGCATTGTGTTACACAACTCTCCAATAAAGATTTTATGAGTTCCTTTGTAAGAACATCATTTGTTCAGACTGTACCTATTCTTTTTCTTTATTACAGATTTTGATCCACTCTGAAAGGGGAATGACAAGCCCCAGGACTACGGCGAGCCTCAGCGTTGTTCCCCAGGCGACGATTGCTGAACCATAGACGATCAGATTGAAGAAAAAACTTACGGCCATGCCTGCAACA
>JAGLUM010000404.1 GCA_023134755.1 Fidelibacterota bacterium
ATGGGTATAAGGTTCGCATTTTTTTGGATCAAATAATCAATCTCCGCACTGCTGCCTCGCTTATTTCTGGTCCAATAATACAAGGACTGTTTATGGTAGGGATCCTGATATGCCAATAATTCCTGACCGACAAATTGTTCAGCCAGAGCACCTTTATAGATATCGGTTAGGTTTTTTCCCAGAACGATCTCTTCATGCATCCCATTTATCGCATGCATTAGTCCAATATCCAAAAATATGACCTTAAAATATTTATCCGATGCATGACTTTCGAGAGGAATTCCTGCACCGCTGGTTTTTTTGACCCGATAAAGGAGTCCGGCAGTTTCAAGTAAAAAAAGTGCATCCTTAAGTTCTCGTGATTTGGTGTCCGGGTCAACATTTGTATAAACAAATTTATTTCCGATCATACTTGGAACAGCAGTGAAAATTTTTCGAAGGTGTTTAAATTTTGCCTGGTTTGCATATTTCGCGAAGTCATCGTGGTAAGTATCAACAATAGAGCGCTGTATTTTCTGGCATTTGCTTATGTCTTTGTTGTTTATATAGGTGTTCACAACCTCCGGCATACCCCCAAGGATAAAGTATGATTTTAATTGATCAATAAGTTTATCATGGACGGCACCTGAAAGTGTCGCAAGCTTTTCTGTACTTAGCAGGTGATTACGAAGTTGATCAAAGCCAAGTGCGGATAAAAATTCTCCAAATGAAAGGGGATACATGTACAAATATTGAATACGTCCAACCGGTAAGCTCATATTTTCAGATAATAAGGTAAATTCAAGTAAAGAACCGGCACTGATAATATGCAATTCCGGCATTTCCTCATAGAAATATCGAAGTGCCACAATTGCTTTGGGACATTCCTGTATCTCATCCAGAAATAAAAGTGTTTCTCCGGGAATTATTTTACTTCCTGTCAACAATTCGATTTGTTCAATTATGTGTAGCGGATCGTTTACCGTGAAGATATCTTTAAATTCAGGATTTCTTTCAAAATTAATCGTAACAGAATTGAAAAACTCTTTCTTGGCAAGATGATCCACGATAAATGTTTTACCAATTTGTCGTGCCCCGCGAATAAGTAAAGGCTTCCGGGCTGAATCCTCTTTCCACTCTTTGAGTGATTGGTAAATGCTTCTTTTTATCATAATGAACTACTTTCTTGTGTTAAAAAATCATTAAATGGCTGTAATTCAGGGTAAATATGACAAGAAAATGGACAAAATGCAAGGTAAATAATATTATTAATGGACAAAATACAGGGTAAAAATACCTAAATTATGGCTATTAATCAGGGTAATAACTCATAAATAATGGCTAAAAGTCAGGGTAACTCATAAATCGTGAAGCGTAATAAGTAAATTTATTATAATCGCCGAGAACTCCGAAACAGGAAAATGACGAAGGTGTATGTTTCCTGATCCATCTACAGATCTTTTACTCTAAGTCTTTAATCTGCGATAATCGGTGTCATCTGCGGATCGTATTAATCTTAATTCTTAATTGTCAATTAATCTCATTCCCACGGACCCCGATACCGTGGATATGTCTCCGGATCGGCATAGACCCCGTTGATCGTGATGGCCTGCTCGGGACAGCGATTATAACAGCGCATGCAGGTGGTGCAGGTGGCCT
>JAGLUM010000405.1 GCA_023134755.1 Fidelibacterota bacterium
TTTTTTTATTCTTTAATTTCAAGCATCTGATTTAGCCGGACCTTATCAAACCCGACAATTATCCGGCCATTGATTTCGGTTTGAGGAACACCACGCTGTCCGCTTCGTCGTACCAGTTCTTCTGCCGCCTTCTGATCACGGGAGACATCAATGTCAGTATATTTTATATTGTGCTGCTTTAGGTGGTTTTTCAAGGTAGTGCACCAGGAACAAGCAGGAGTGGAATACACCGTAACCCGTTTGGCGGACTTATCAGCGTTCGCGGATTCCGACTGAAAAGCGAGATGATCAAAGATGTTTTTATATTGTTTATTGTCATTACAGCCTTTAATAATATTTTTTAACTTCCCGTTTTCAAATTCAATTAAATTAGGTACAGAGGTGATCCCGTACTGCGCATGGATATCAAGCACGATATTCACATCCGCATACAAAAGGGTAATGGTATCTGTTTTTTGAATTGCTGTATGAATATTTTCATAAGCACAGTCACTGTTTTCACTTCCTTTTCTATACAGAAGCAGATACAGGGTGTCTGTCGTTTTCAAGTAGTTTTGCAGTTCAGTATATGAATGGATCTCTTTTATTGTTTTCATTCGTAGTTCCTCGCGTATTCTGTTTGTCTCTGTGTTGCAAGAAGGCTGTCATTATCGTAAAAATACCGTTTCGTTTGCAACGGTCATAATATTATCATGTTTTTTAATAAATTCAAGATATTTCAGCGTAGTTTTGCAGTTCAGGATATTAAGCGCTTATATAAAAACATTGTCAGTACAAACAGCAATATATATATTTCATACAAGAGACATAAAAGAGTGTAAAAAATGAAAAAGAATATAGCACTGGTATTATCTAGCGGAGGCGCAAAAGGATTTGCGCATGTCGGTGTTATTCAAGCATTGGAACGACATGGTTTTCATATTACATCGGTAGCCGGAACGTCCATGGGATCACTGGTCGGTGGTTTATATGCTACTGGTGAAATGGAAAATCTTCTCAAATTCATTGATACCCTGGATCTACTTGAAGTGTTGAAGTTGACCGATTTTACGGTGAGCAACAAGGGCCTCGTAAAAGGCGATAAAATAATTGCGAAAATGAAAGAACTGATCCCGGATCGGAACATCGAAGATCTAAAAATTCCCTATTGTGCTATAGCTACAGATATTGTCAATGGAAATGAGAAGGTTTTTACCAGCGGCAAACTTTATGATGCGATTCGGGCATCTATTTCTATCCCGACCGTTTTCAAGCCGGCCAAGATCGATGGCCATTATTATGTAGATGGCGGAGTGCTCAACCCCATCCCGATCAATCGCGTTGCACGCAAACGCCGTGATATCGTGGTTGCGGTCAATGTCAACGCACTCATTCCACCGGAGAAGAGAAAAGAAACGCCGATTGAGAATAAATATCTTAAACAGATCAAATTGATGCATACCAAGATTGGCAATCTCATTCCGAAAAATAAAACAGACAACATCGGTTACTTTAATCTGACAACAAAAAGCATCAACCTGATGCTTAACCAGATATCCGAAATGACCATCGCACAAAATCCGCCGGATATCCTCATCAATATTTCCAATGATCAATACGGTATCTTTGATTTTTATAAAGCTAAAGAGATTGTTGCCACGGGAGATCATGCTACCGAAACCGCAATCAAGAAATACTTGGGAAAATAAGAGCGTAAGAGGGTAGGAGAGTAAGAAAAGAAAGAGAAAGAAGAAGTGAAAGAATTGGAAAAATTTGATATATAAAAATTCTTATCGTACTTTCCCACACTCCCTCATTCTCCCACTCTCTTTGAAGGAGGCATAGCTCAGTTGGTTAGAGCGTTCGCGTCACATGCGAAAGGTCGTGGGTTCGAATCCCCCTGCCTCTACGTACAGTCGTGCCATAGCGCGACTCAACAAAAATTTAAAGAGGAGTTACCATGATGAAACTCGCAAAATTTTCTCTGATAGCCAGCGCCGGTGGTTTTGCAGGATTTGGCATTGTCCTATTCGTCGCGCCTGGCCTGCTGGAAACAGCCGGCATAACGATAGTTTCTCCTGCGGGAGAAATAGAACTCCGTGCCTTTTACGGCGGTATTGAAATCGGTCTGGCCTTGTTTTTTCTATTTGCTTTGCGGCGACCCGCATGGATACGTCCCGCACTAGTTGTACAGATTTGTACTGCAGGTGCTGTAGTTTTAGCCCGCGCAATGGCCCTTGTTCTGGCCGGCTTCCAGGCCAATT
>JAGLUM010000406.1 GCA_023134755.1 Fidelibacterota bacterium
GGTAACTGTTGCGGGCAATAGTATTGAATGGAACATGATCCCTTTTGATGTACAGCTTTTGGGTGCTATGGTTCTGGATGATGGAAATATTGCCGAGATGAAAACCGGAGAAGGAAAAACGCTGGTCGCAACCATGCCGATATTCCTGAACGCGCTGACCCAACGTGGTGTGCATGTCGTAACTGTAAATGATTATTTAGCGGAACGAGATGCCGAATGGATGGGTGTTATCTATAATTTCCTGGGTATGAGCGTTGGAAAAATTCTTAACAGCATGCCGCCGATACAACGCAAACAAGAATATGCCTGTGATGTTGTGTATGGCACCAACAACGAGTTTGGCTTTGATTATTTACGGGATAACAT
The DNA here is from genome assembly GCA_023134755.1 of Fidelibacterota bacterium. Classification (GTDB taxonomy): domain Bacteria; phylum Fidelibacterota; class Fidelibacteria; order Fidelibacterales; family Fidelibacteraceae; genus M50B103. The sequence continues at coordinate 367 of JAGLUM010000406.1, forward strand.
GGCGGTGCGTAATGTAGACATGGTTCAACGCGGACACTATTACGCTATCGTAGATGAGGTGGACTCCGTACTTGTCGATGAAGCCAGAACCCCACTGATCATTTCGGGACCCGTACAATCCAACGCCCATGAACGATATAAAAGACTCCGCCCGCAGGTGGAAAATCTGGTGCGCGCACAAAAACGCAAGATCAACACCTTACTTGATGAAATAGCGCACACGCCAGATGACAAAGAACATGAACTGGAAATTGGTACTCTGCTTTTGCAGGTCCAGCATGGAGAGCCCAAGAACGCCCGTTTTTTAAAACTCATGACGCAGGCTGACATTCAGGACAAGCTATTTCGTACGGAGAGCTTTTTTATGCAGGAGAAGCGCCTGCACGAAATTGATGAGTTGCTGCTTTTTGCTATCGATGAAAAAAGCCATACGATAGATATTAGTGATGAAGGACGCAAGATATTGAACCCGGAGGATCCGGAATACTTTGTGATCCCCGATATTGGTGAAGAATTTGTAAAGATTGACGAAGACTCCAACTTGTCTGATGAAATAAAACAACAGACAAAAAACGAGTTGCAGAAAAAATACAGCCAGAAAAGTGAGATGATACACAACATCTCACAGTTGCTACGGGCCTACGCGTTGTATGAAAAAGATGTGGAATATGTGGTTAAAGACGGCAAAGTGATGATCGTAGATGAATTTACCGGACGTATTTTACCAGGCCGTAGATACAGTGATGGTTTACATCAGGCTATTGAAGCAAAAGAGAGAGTTCGTATTGAAGGTGAAAATCAAACATTGGCAACCATTACATTGCAAAATTATTTTCGTATGTATGATAAATTAGCCGGTATGACCGGAACCGCGGCCACCGAAGCAACTGAATTTGAAGAAATATATAACCTGCAAGTCGTATCTATTCCCACTAATCAGCCCGTTATTCGAGTTGACAACGAAGACCAGATCTATAAAAGCAGACAGGCAAAACATCAGGCAATTATAAAAGAAATTACCAACAGCTTTAAAAAAGGTCAGCCCGTACTGGTGGGAACCATCAGCGTGGAAATATCTGAGATGCTAAGCAAAGCACTAAAGCGCGAGGGCGTTCCGCATAATGTTTTAAATGCCAAACAACATCAGCGGGAAGCAGCAATTGTTTCAATGGCTGGCCAGGCGGGAGCTATAACGATCGCTACCAACATGGCGGGACGCGGAACGGATATTAAAATCAATAATGAGGTTATTGGACTTGGGGGATTAAAAATTATCGGGACCGAGCGTCATGAATCCCGGCGAATTGATAATCAGCTGCGCGGACGCTCCGGACGTCAGGGAGATCCGGGAGAATCAATTTTCTTTATTTCACTCGAAGATGACCTAATGCGCCTGTTTGGAAATCTGAAAGGCAATGCGCTCCTTGATTCCATTCCGGACGATGAAGCTATAGCCATGTCGATGATGACGCGTATGATAGAACGCGCGCAAAAGCGTGTGGAAGAACGCAACTTTGGTGTTCGAAAGCATCTTCTGGAATATGATGATGTAATGAACATGCAACGCGAAGTAATATACGACCGCCGGTCTTATTCTCTGGAAGGCGGTAATTTGCAGAAAGAAATTGATCGCATGTTAGATGAATATATTCACTCCATTGTGGATGAAAATACTCAGGACAGCAATCCGGACAAATGGCAATGGGATGCTTTGCGACAGGAATCTCTAAGCGTAGTGATGTGTGATATCCCATCTGAACATACAGAAATGAAACGCGAAGATCTAATCACATATTTGCTTAAGCAGGCAGAGGAAACCTATCAGCGCAAGCTATCCATGTATCCGGCAGAGATCATGCGCGATTTTGAACGCTGGGCGTATATGAACAGTATAGACGGATTATGGAAAGAACATCTTTATGAATTAGATCAGATCAAAGAAGGTGTCGGTCTTCAGGCATATGCACAGAAGGATCCGTTGCTGATATATAAATCTGAAGCTTTCGAATCATTTAGAAATTTATTAGATCAAATAAACCGCATCACTTTGCGACTTTTATATCATACCGAGATCCAGCTACGGGACGAACCGCGGCCCGCTCAGCAACAAATGCAGATACAACATGCGAAGAGCACAAACATGGGATTTGGCAGCGGTGCCCCCGCCCCGAATGTGCCTTCTCAACCCAAAGTACCGCAGGCCGGTAAAAGTGTGCCGGTTATACGCAGTGCGCCTAAGGTTGGTCGCAACGACCCTTGTCCTTGCGGAAGCGGGAAGAAGTATAAACATTGTTGTGGGCAAGTTTAAGAAGAAGAGCGGAGGAGCGT
>JAGLUM010000407.1 GCA_023134755.1 Fidelibacterota bacterium
TGTCCGGCATAAGTCGTGAACCGTGAAGCGTAAACTGTAAATCGTGCCTGCCAGGCGAAATACGATGTAAATCGTAATGAAGCCTGATCCGGCCCCGATGCTTCAGGGAAGACGGATTACCCGTTACCAGTTACTTATTACCCGTCTTACAAATTTTTCCGATATAATAAAAAAGGGCTGAATATTTCAGCCCTTTTTACATTCATTGTATTAAATCTATACGCGTTCCCGGCGGGTATACTTTGTATGAAGTAAACGATGTGATACCTCACCTAAAGGAGCTCCGAGGAATTCTTTATATAATTGAATCACTTCGGGATTTTCATGTGATTTCCGGATTGTCTTCTTTTCATCTTCCGTATAAATAGCTTCTGCGCGTTTTCTGCGGATTTCGTCATTGGTCGGGATGGGTTGTCCACCACCTCCGATACATCCGCTCGGACATCCCATTATTTCTATGAAATGATAAGGTGACTCACCCATAACGATATCATCCATGATCTGTGCCGCATTTGTAAGTCCGTGAGCTACCGCAACACGTAATTCAATGCCTTCGAGGAAGCTCCATTCCGGAAGTACCTTTTCCAATTTAATCGTTGCATCACGAATACCTTCCATACCACGCACAGGTGTAATATTCAAACCATCGAATGGCACTTCACGGCCTGTTACAATTTCGTATGCCGTACGTAAGGCTGCTTCCATCACACCCCCGGTTACCCCAAAGATAACACTGGCCCCGGTAGATGAACCCATGAATTTATCGTATTCTGAGTTAGGTAATTCTTTAAAATTGATACCGGACTGGCGGATCATGTGTCCCAATTCACGCGTAGTACATACCAGATCGATATCCGGATGACCGCTGTCTTTCATTTCCATACGATTAGCTTCATATTTCTTTGCAGAACATGGCATTACGGATACATTGACGATATTTTCTGGATCCAATTTTCTTTTTTCAGCATAATATGTTTTAGCAATTGCACCAAACATCTGCTGTGGAGATTTACAGGTAGACAGAAGATCTAGATGATCCGGGTACAAATGTTCAATAAACTTGATCCATGCCGGAGAACAAGATGTCATTAGCGGGAGAGCAACATCTTCTTTATCAACTAATTTGCGCTTTAAACGCTGCAGGAGTTCATGACTTTCTTCTACAATAGTCAAATCTGCACCGAAATCGGTATCCAGCACCGAATCAAAGCCCATATGTTTGAGAGCAGTTACCATCTTGCCTGTTACCCGGGCTCCGGGTTCATATCCCAGCATCTCACCCAGAGCAACACGGACTGCCGGAGCTGTCTGAACGATAACATGTTTAGTCGGATCTCCAATAGCATCCCAGATATCATCAATATAACGTCGTTCTGTTAAAGCACCTGTTGGGCAGCGATTGATACACTGACCACAGTTAGTACATATAACATCACTCATCGCTGCATCAAAGAATGTGCCAATCTTCATTTCTCCACCCTTGTTGATAACATCGAGTGCATTCACATTTTGCAGTATTGCACAGGTGCGAACGCATCGTTGACAGCGAATACATTTACTTTCATCTTTTTCAATTGCCCAGGATGTGCGATCGGTGATAAATATCTTGTCTTTAAGTAAATTTATATAAATTTCATTATCAATATTATATTCAGCCGCAAGATCCTGTAATTCACAGTTTGTACTACGATAACATATTGTACATTGAGTAGAATGTTCAGATATCAACAGTGCCAGAATGTCACGACGAGCGCGACGAACCAATGGTGAATTTGTATATACGACCATTCCCTCCATGGCGGGTGTTGCACAAGCTGCAGGGAGAACACGCCATTCTTCGACCTCAACGACACACACGCGGCAATTACCTGCTATGCAAAGATCTTCATGATAACACAGTGTAGGGATCTTTACGTTTTTTGATTTAGCCGCTTCTAAAAGTAGCGTTCCTTCAGAAACAGTTATTTCTGTTCCATCTATGACTAAATTAATCATTTTTTTTGACATGGTTTCCCTCATATTAATAAATCATTTCTTCTCTGAAATTCTCGACAATTGAAGAGAATGAGTTCGCGACTGACTGACCCAATCCGCATTTTGCAGTTATTTTCATTGTTTTTGCAAGGCGTAAAAGGTCATTCAAGTATTTCTGACTTTTCTCTCCGCGTTTTACTGCTTCAACTCCTTTCAGGAGTTGTTGGCAACCAACACGGCAGGGTGTACATTGTCCACAAGATTCTTCTTCAAAGAAGACCAGGTAATTATGAAGTACGTTATACATTGAACGAGAACTGTTAAAAATCATCATCGAACCACCGGTTGGAAGTGAGAATCCCTTCAAACCGCCCTGGTAACCGATATGGGTTTCTTTGAAACGTTTACGGGGAACACAAAAACCCGATGCCCCGCCAACCTGGACAGCTTTTGTATCACCATCACCAAATTCTTTAACAAAACTCTCTAAGGTCATACCCAGTTCCACTTCATAAATTCCCGCTTTCGGTGTATCTCCGGATACTGAGAATAATTTTGATCCACTGGAACCTTTAACTCCCATTTCTTTAAATTTATCAGCGCCTATATGCATGATCATCATAGTATAAACGAATGTTTCAACATTATTCACAACAGTGGGTTTCCCTAAGTAGCCGTCTTGTGTTGGATATGGCGGTTTATTGCGAGGTTCACCGCGTCTTCCTTCCATAGATTCAATAAGGGAGGTTTCTTCACCGCAGATATACGCACCACCACCGATAAATAACTTAACAGTAAAGTCCAGCTCAAAATCTTCCATCCATTCATGGAAGGTATCCAACATTTTTTCCAGTTTAGGTATTAAAAAACGATATTCCTGCCGGAGATAGATAAATCCTTCCCGTGCCCCGATAACGTAAGCACATAATGCCATGCCGCCTAAAACCTTACAGAGGATCCGATCAAGAATTTCACGATCCTTAAATGTACCGGGTTCGCCTTCGTCTGCATTACAAATAACATATTTCCGATTGCTTTTTTCTGCAGCTGCCACTTTCCATTTTAATCCGGTGGGAAAACCGGCTCCACCGCGACCTTTTAACTCGGAATCAATCAACATTTGAATGATCTCTTCTTTTGGTTTTTTGAGAGAAGCTTTTATAATTTCATTGCAATTACAATTCTTAAAAATCAGGTCAACTCTTTTTACTTTTTGCTTAGCCATTCTGTTTAACCTTTTTATTTATTATTTTTTATAGTATTCATCAATTATCTGAACGACATTTTCAGACGTTAAATCCGTGTACGGTTCATCATTAACCAGCATTGCAGGGCCTTTATGACACCATCCAATACAGTTTGTTTCCATTAAACTAAATTTACCGTCACTTGTTGTTTCACCCACTTTAATTTTTAGGCGTTCCTCCAAAGCCATCGTAATATCATTTGAGCCTTTCATGTAACAACTAATCGTCTTACATATCCAAATAGTATTCTGACCTCGTTTTTCCAAAGCAATAAAATGATAAAAAGATGCAACTCCATAAACATGTGCTGATGGTAATCCCATTTCAGCACCAATTTCCGCAATATCATTACGTGATAAATAATTTTTAATTTGCTGCACTTCCTGTAAAATGGGGAGCAAATTTTTACGTTCTTTACCGTATTTTACAACTGCAGCCTTTATAGCGCTTTCTCTTCCTCGCATACGCCCTCGCTTCCTTTTTGGGTTCGTTTCAACGAACTATTTAATTAAAATTAAACAATATGAAATATACATTTTATTAGCTTATTTTTCCTATACAATTCATAATATTTTTTAACTTCTTTGTTGAAAACTTATACAATATTTTTAAAATTTTGAATTCACAGAAAAGTTTATTATTATACCTCCTTATGAACGATCAATCCAAAAAAAATATCCTAAAAAACATAGAATCGCCCACAGATATAAAGCATCTGAGCATACCGGAACTATCCCGGCTTGCTGAAGAATTACGCGCATATATTATTAATATTGTATCGGAAACCGGCGGTCACTTAGCTCCCTCGCTGGGAACAGTTGAACTTACTATCGCATTACTGTATGTTTTTGATCTTCCGAATGATAAAATTGTATGGGATGTTGGTCACCAAGCTTATCCTTTTAAAGTTCTTACGGGACGCCGGGAAGCGTTAAAGACAATTCGTCACTATGGCGGTATCAGCGGTTTTCCGAAACGCAGTGAGAGTAAATATGATATTGTGGGCGTCGGACACGCATCAACATCTATTTCGTCTGCTCTGGGTATTTCTGTAGCAGAATCTTTACTGAATTATCATAACCATATTATTGCGGTTATCGGTGATGGCGCGTTAACCGGCGGATTAGCCTGGGAAGGTATGAACAACGCCGGTAATCTAAAAAAACAATTGCTTGTTATTTTAAATGACAATGAAATGTCTATTTCTAAAAATGTCGGCAGTATTCCGACTTATCTTAATCGAATCGTTACAACACCTTTTTATAATAAGGTAAAGGATGATCTTTGGGGTTTAACCCGAAATCGAAAGATCCTGCGTTCCATGTTGCAAACTTTTAAAGGAACGCTTAAGACATTGTTATCCCGGAATGTGATGTTTGATGAACTGGGTCTGCGATATATCGGTCCGGTTGACGGTCACAATATTCCGAATCTTGTCTTTGCCCTGAAACGAATTAAAAAATTGAACCAGCCGATTCTTTTGCATGTATTGACCAAAAAAGGGAAAGGGCTTAAAGCAGCAGAAGATAATCCGACAGAATACCATGGGATTAAAGGGAACGGCGCTGTGAAACATATATCGGATAACACTATTTCCTATACTAATGTATTTGGTAAAAGTATTGTTGAATTAGCTAAAATGCATGATGATATTGTTGCCATTACTGCAGCCATGACAGACGGAACCGGATTGAAAGATTACGCAAAAGCATTTCCAGACCGCTTTTTTGATGTCGGTATTGCTGAAGCGCATGCGATTACTTTTGCATCCGGCTTAGCTATTGGCGGATTGCGGCCGGTTGTAGCTATCTACTCCAGTTTTATGCAGCGGGCTGTCGATAGCGTTATTCATGATGTAGTTCTGCAAAAACTGCCGGTCATTTTTTGTCTGGACCGTGCCGGACTTGTTGGAGAAGACGGCCCAACCCACCACGGAGTATTTGACCTTGCATTTTTAAGCATGCTGCCGAATACCATTGTATGTGCACCCAAGGACGGCGATGAGCTTCGCAACCTGATGCATTTTGCCTACACTGTTAAAGATCAGGCAATATTTATCCG
>JAGLUM010000408.1 GCA_023134755.1 Fidelibacterota bacterium
TTAATAATTGTTTCAGCTTCTTTCCGATGAGATATACCGGTTGTGGAGTTATCTGTAACAATGGCAATATGTTTTGTATTGGGAAAAAGTTTCAATCCCAATTCAAAATTGGAATCAAAAGGTAAATTTTCTTTTACACCCGTGAACATACGGGATGTTTCTCTGATTTTTTTCGTATCGCTGCTAATACCGCAATATACAATAGGAACACGGTGATATTCAGGTCCAAGATCATACAGGGTATATAGTGCGTTATCGTCGGACACAATTATTAAATCAAGATAATCGGGTGAACAGGATTCTAATTTATTTTTTAAGATCGTACGCCAAACATTTGGATCAACAATACGCTTTGTGTCAAGATTTTCTATATGTATTTCAGCGTTTATTTTTTCTTTTTGAAAAACTTCAAGAATTCCTTTAACAATTCCGTCGGTCCAGGGATATCCCTGGTGGTAGGAATTTAGGATCAGGACATGTTTACGTTGATCATGATCAAACGCATTATTGTTTGAAGTAACCGTAGAGTTTAATGATGTATCGGCAAAAATCAGCCCGAAAAAGCTTGAAAGGATAATTATCCAAATAAAATAAAAATGGGGATGGGTAATGCCTGAATTATTCATTTTATCATACACCATAATATCTCTCTTTCTGCTTTATGATATTTTTATCAACAATATCTTTCAAGGAATAATTATTTTACATTTTTTATTATAATGAGATTTTGTCATAATTAACAGAATTATATTTCTATCCTGCCCCTTTTCTCCTGATTTTATGAACCTGTCTATTATTTGTGTAACACATATTAGTTAACACATTTTCAATAAACGTTCCTCAAGTTGCTGTTTATATGTTTTCAGATTTAGCTGTCTGTGTGCAACACCTGTGTTGATCGCGGCCTCAGCCACAGCATATGATTCCCAAACAAAAACACGCGGATCAAAGGGCTTAGGAATAACATAATCGGGTCCAAACTCATAATGTTGTCCATCATATGCTTCTTCGACTTCTTTCATGCATGGTTCTTTTGCTAACCGGGTCAACGCCATGGTAGCCGCTATTTTCATTTCTTCATTGATGGTCGAAGCACGTGCATCCAGAGCACCACGAAAAATAAAGGGAAAACCCAGAACATTATTTACCTGATTTGGGTAATCTGAACGACCGGTACCAACCACTGCGTCAGGACGAGCTGCTATAACATCTTCATAAGCAATTTCAGGGGTCGGGTTTGCCATCGGGAACAGAATAGGGCGCGCTGTCATAGGTTTGATCATTTCTGTTGTTACTAAACCTCCTATAGACAGGCCAATAAAAATATCAGCATCTTTAAGTGCGTCTTTCAGGGTTTTATCCTTTGTATCGGATGCAAAAAGTTTCTTATAAACATCCAGCTCATGTGCACGTTCCTTTCGCAATACCCCTTTCCTGTCGCATAAGATAATATGTTCACGCTTTGCTCCCAGGCGCTCATAATGCAGTGCGCAGGAAATGGCTGCGGCACCGGCACCGGAAATAACAATTTTACATTCACTCAACTTTTTATCCTGAATTTCGCAAGCATTTAATATTGCCGCAGCTGATATGATAGCGGTTCCATGCTGATCATCGTGAAAGACCGGGATATTCATTTCCCGAATAAGGGTCTCTTCTATATAGAAACATTCCGGTGCCTTAATATCTTCCAGATTAATGCCACCAAAAGTGGGTTCCATTTTTTTTACTATATTAATAATTTCATTCGGATCCCTAGTGTCCAGTTCAATATCATAAACATCAACATCTGCAAAACGTTTAAACAGGACCCCCTTCCCTTCCATTACGGGTTTCCCGGCAGCGGCACCGATATCTCCTAATCCCAGTACTGCGGTTCCGTTCGAGATCACCGCTACCAGATTTCCTTTATTGGTATAGGTGTAAATATCTTCGGGGTGCTTTTGTATTTCCAAACAGGGTTCTGCAACACCGGGTGTATAGGCCAGACTTAAATCTTGCTGGGTTTTACATTCCTTTGTTATTTTAATAGAAACTTTACCGGCAACAGGGTGGGCATGATATGCCAGAGCTTCTTCTTTTGATATCATAATATCTCCCAATATATTATTTTTAAATTTGTATCTCATTCCCCGGTACAAAATTAACATAATTCAGTTTGTTAATCAAGATTATTAAGACAGGAACATCTATAAAGTTTAACTGTTCTATTTAAGATATAAAATTTGATTTTTGATAAAGAGCAGGATTTGGTTCCGCGATGAGTTAAAGCATTGTTACCGCCCGGAAAAAAGCCTTTTTATTTTGCGATATTTAATATAATTTATAATTACTAAAATAATTATCCTTTACATAAGGAGCCGTTATGAAAACAGTATTCAAACTCTGGGACAAAATATTGATCTCTGCTCTGGGATTGCTCGGAATCAGTTGTAATATATTCGATCCACCGGCTCCTGAATATGGTATAGAACCTTTATACGGCGTTGTAGCAAGTACGTATATTGTTCCGGAAAACAATTATGATCAAAATGGGATCGATAATGATTTCGTTCATACTCAAGATAGCACTCTAATATCCTATTCAAATAAAACCAATATAACAGAAAAAGAATAGCGATAACACCGCAAAATTCCGCAAACATTTCATGAAACTAAACAAACGACTTTATTTTAATATTTTTCGATATTATCGGCGAAATCAAGCTCGCTTACATGCCCTCACCTATTTATTCTGGGAATGCACGCTTCGCTGTAATCTTAATTGTGTTCACTGCGGCAGTGATTGTTCAAAAGAGATGCTGACTCAAGACATGCCCCTGAAAGATTTTCTGGCAGTTTTAGATACGATCTATCCGCATGTTAATCCACAAAAAACCACTATTGTACTTACGGGTGGAGAGCCAACTATGCGGCTGGATCTTGTACGGGTTGGTAAGGAGATCCAAAAGCGCGGTTTTCCCTGGGGAATGGTGACCAATGCGTATGCACTAAAACCGGAATTATTTTCAAAACTTCTGAGCGCGGGATTGCGGTCTTTAACGATCAGCTTAGATGGATTAGAAAATGATCATGATTGGTTCAGGGGACAGAAAGGTTCGTTCGAACGTGCCGTTAATGCAATCCGATTGGCGGCAAAAACACCGGACTTGTTATTCGATGTTGTAACCTGTGTATATCAACGAAATATTTCCGAATTACCGGCATTGCGTAAATTCCTGATCAATGCGGGTGTAAAACGCTGGCGTTTGTTTGTTGTATTCCCTAAAGGCCGCGCAAAAGATAATCCGGAACTGCAACTTGATAATAAACAATTTCGTTCTGTTTATGATTTCATTGTAGAAACCCGTAAACAAGGCGACATAAAAGCAAATGCAGGTTGTGAAGGTTTTTTAGGTGATTATGAATTGGAAGCCCGTGATTTCCCTTTTTTCTGTCAAGCGGGTATTCATATTGGTTCAGTGCTGGTTGACGGATCTATTTCAGCATGCCCTAGTTTACGCTCGGATTACATTCAGGGCAATATTTATCAGGATGATTTCTGGGAAGTATGGGATAAGCGTTTTCAAATAATGCGAAAACGGGATTGGACCAAAACCGGAAAATGCGCAACTTGCAAGGTCTATAAATGGTGTGAAGGCAACGGATTACATCTTCGTGATGAAAAAACCGGTGAATTGCTTCAATG
>JAGLUM010000409.1 GCA_023134755.1 Fidelibacterota bacterium
ATGTCCAAAAGTTCCGGTATATTTGCCGTTATATTTAGAGCCAAGTGCATCACAATTGTCTTCTATAACCCAGAGATCATGTTTTTTCGCGAAGGCCATAACAGCATCAAGATCGAATGGGGCTCCAAGTGTATGTGCCAGCATAATGGCTTTGGTTTTGGATGATACAGCCTTTTCCAGCATTGATGTATCAATGTTGTAGCCCGGAACGCTGACATCCACAAATACCGGAATACAGTTGTATTGTAAGATAGGATTAATTGTTGTGGGAAATCCTGAAGCTACAGTGATAACTTCATCCCCGGGTTTCAGGGCGCGGTCTCCTAATTTGGGTGAAGTCAGCGTAGCAACAGCCAGTAAATTCGCTGATGACCCGGAATTTACGGATAATGCGCGTTTGGCTCCGATAAAATCAGCAAGTTTTTTTTCAAAGACCTCAGTAAAGCGTCCGCCGGTAAGCCATCCATCCATTACAGCATCAACACCAAGCAAAAGATCTTCTTCGTACATGACTTTGCCTGATGCAGGAATATAATCTTTGCCCGGTACAATTGTTTGAGTTACACGCTCTTTTGCTATCATTTTTAAGGCATCCGCAAGTTCGGGCGGAAGATTTTTATAGATCATGCTGTTCCTCCATGTAATCATTCACTGTGGAAAAGTAAATATCAGAATATTCTTTCTTGATCTTATCTGTTTTTAAACCACCACGCAGGGGGCGGGGGGCGGGTTGATTCATGTCACGGGTCAATACCGGATTAATACGCAAAGCTGATTCGGGAAAGTATCGCAGTACCTTTTCGGCTAATTCCACGCGACTTAAATATTCATCCGAAGCCAGATGAAATATGCCGCGTTTATTGTCCCTGATCAAGCGGCAAGATATATGTCCAATATCGTTAGCATTAATGGGTGTAGCATATTGATCTGAGGGCAAGCGCAAAACTTTCTTTTCATTCTTCCGTGCTTCCTTAATGAGAAATGCCACAAAATTTTTCCCGCGAATTTCATTTCCGTACACATTGGTGATTCGTAGGATCAAATAATCTGAAATCATTTTCTGGATCATCTTTTCCGCTTCCAATTTGTGCTTGCCGTAAATATTTAAAGGATTTACCGGATCATCTTCGGTATAAGGTCCATTTTTTCCGTCAAACACATAGTCAGATGATATATAGATCAATTTGGACTTATATTTTAGAGCTAATTCTATGACTGCCTGAACGGATTCAACAGTATGGTGATAGCTTTCCTCCGGATGAGTTTCACA
>JAGLUM010000041.1 GCA_023134755.1 Fidelibacterota bacterium
TAAGACTTATTTTTTTCATTCTTTTAAATGCCACATAACGGTTTGAATATGGTGCGTTTGTAACCCTTCGGTCTACTACACCTTGCTAAATTAAGAAAAAAACTTATTGATGATTTTCAGGCAGTGCTTTCCAGTTTGGAGGCAGCAATTCCTGCAAGCGGTTTGCCTTGTGATCAGATATGCGGGATATGACATCCCTCAGCCAGGCAAAAGGTTCAACATCATTTTGTTTACACGTCCCAAGAAAAGAATACATCATGGCTGCCCGTTTGGCTCCTTCATGAGAGCCGGCAAACAAATAATTTTTTCGTCCCAGTGCTACCGGGCGGATTGAGTTTTCCACCAAATTGTTATCAATCTCATATCGGCCATCTTCGGTATAAGCCTTCAACCGCTTCCATAGGTTTATCGTATAGGCAATGGCTTGGCCAATGGCACTTTTGGGCAACACTTTTACCAGTTCTTTTTTCAGCCATACCTCCAACTCCAGCAACACGGGCACTGATTCTCTTTCGCGCAATTGCTTCCTGGCTTCAGCAGAGAGTTTTTCTTCGCGTGCTTTACGCTCGGTTTTGTAAAGCTTTTGTATATATTTCAGGGCAATGGTTGCTCGCTGGGGGTCATTATCCTTTGCTTCATCAAACTTCCTTCTTGCATGGGCCATACAGGCCAGTAGCTTTATGTCTTGTTTTTCCCCGAATATATCGTAAACTTTGTAACCATCACTCTGTAGGGTGCCTGTAAAATCTTTCAGAAATCCCTCCGGCCCTTCACGACTGCGACCTTTCTGATAATCAAAACAGACGATTTTTTTAACCGGTGAATAATACACCCAATGATATCCTTTATGTGATGCATTCTTTTTCTGTGAAGTCAGCACCTTTATCGGGGTTTCATCGGCCATCAGGTAATCGGTTTGAAGTAATCTTTCTTTTAACTTTTCATACAAGGGATCAAGCAAATTGCATGTAGCCCGGAACCAATCATTAATGGTGGATTCCGCTAGGATAACATCCTGGCGCTTGAACTGCTGCACCTGGCGGTAGAACGGAAGGTGGTCGACATACTTGCTGATGATCAGTTGGGTTAACAAGCCAGGACCTGCATTGCCTCTTGGTATGGGAAGTGTGGGAAGTTCCCCCGTAATGATACCTTGTTCATCCGGTCTGGCATATTTAGGGCGGATGTATTTCTTTACATATAATTTCCCTGGTTTGTATTCCAGTATCTCTGTGATGTTTTCGCCTATCTTTTTACAATCCGATACATCTTCTTCGGGTTCTATAATATATTCTTCCCTTGGCAGATGTGCTGGCAATGGCATACGGGCATGGCCCGGTTTCTTTTCTTCTTTCGATTTTGCACGGGTGTAGGAAATAGTTTCCGTCTGTGGTTCGGGGGGCTGTTGTTTTTCCAGCTCCATATCAAAAGTCAGCTGTCCCGGATCAACAGGTATAAAGCGCTCGCTCTTACTTCCGAAAATCATCCGCTTTAGTTTATCAAGTTCGTGCTTTAAATATTCAAGTTCTGTCGTAAGGCGTGCATTTTCCGATACAAGGGTTTGATACTCTTCTTTGGAATGAATAATAGTGTCTTCGCTTATATTCCCCTGGTTGGATTTCATACTCGCAAAAGTACCAAAAACAGGCTCGGTAAATCCGTTAAAATGTCAGAGTTATCAAGGGTTTGAAGTGGATAACTTTAGTTGGAAAATCGTTTTCTTTTTTGTATGCTTTTCAGGGATATTCCTTCTATCATCATCACCAGATCGGGCCAGTTCAATACACCATATTCCTGGTCATCCATCTGCGGTATTTCATAAGTTCCGGATTCAAGGCGTTTGTAATACAATACAAAGCCGCCTGCTTCCCAGTGTAATAGTTTTATTTTGTCACGCCGGCGGTTGATAAAAATAAATACCTCGCCGGATGTCGGGTTCCGGTATAACTGGTTTTGTACTATACCACACAGCCCGTCAAAACTTTTACGCATATCAGTTGCACCACGATACAGGTAATATTGAAGCGAGGAAGTTAAGCTGAACATAATGTTACAGAATCCCGATCAATGCCTTTACCGTTGTCATTCCGGTTTGTGGTGGAAGATGGATATGTATACCATTGGGGTAATGGATCTCTAT
>JAGLUM010000410.1 GCA_023134755.1 Fidelibacterota bacterium
TATGCCACCAATAGCCGTGACGCACCTCTGCAGAAGGTTTCTCAAAAATCACATCACGCAGGAGCTGGATACGGTCCAAATCTTGATTGAACAAAGTAGGATGTACGAAGAGCCGTAATCTGAAAAGCTGAAAGCGAATCATTATTACTCCTCCATAATATTAATTTGTACGTCGGAAAGCTCAGCGGCGCGGCTTGTCCGCGTCCACTGAAGCGTCTTGTTCAGCTTTTGCGCTTCCCTTACAGTTTGTTGGCTAAGTGCGCACAACTGGTCTTTTGACTGTCAGATGCAAATCAACTTATCGGGTCCTATTTCCAGAACTGCCACCACTTCTTAGGCGCTTGTTCCGTGCGAGATGTGCTTTCTTCCCTCGGTGCCGCCTTTACCGATGTGGGGATAGGTGGTGAGGTTGCAGCTACATGACTGTGAGCTTGCATTATCGGAAGTTTCCGCATCACGCTGTTTAAATCTCGACCAAGTCGTTCATAAAATTTAGCGGAAGGCAGATCTTCCACTGGCATTTTCAGATCTTTGTTCTCCATCGCTTGGGCCAACAATGTTATCATGACCTGCCAGCAAGTCCGAAGCACAACGAATTCCACTTTCTCTAACTCTACAGAAATGAGCGCACTGTGCCGCTGACGCACAGCCACTGTGGGAAGTTCTTCACCTTTGGCCTTACTATCCACGATACGCAACTGATCACCTGCCGACATCATGTCATTACTAAACTCTGGGTCGGCGACTCCCTTACGAAGAATTGATGAGAACTCCAGAGGCTTATGTTTAAGGTAATCAGCAAACATCAAGGCAAATTCCGCCATAACCACAGAAACAACTACCCACTCCTTCTCTGTTAATTCTATTCGAATTGTTTCACTCATCGCCTATCTCCTTTCTCTTGTTTTAACTGACATGGCCTTATGTAATCCCGGATGCTCATTTTCAAAAGCTAACATAAGATTAGGTGTACTAATAAAAATAGCAATTGTGTTATTTTATAATTACTTGATTTCATGTAATTGTTTTTAGCTAATTGTTTATTATTAATTAAACTGCTCATGACTTTATCTTTTTATAAATATAGTATACGTTGCTCAATATCGCAATATAATTGACCTTCCCCATTTATCAGACAGTTACACATGTGCGTTTTTACAGCAGGTATCCAAATTCTTAAAAAAAGTGTAAATTTAAACATAAACTAAAAACTCTAATTACCCCAAATGTAGGTTACAGTGTAAAATAATTCTTCATAGCATTCAACTTTATCTGAAAAATTTAGCATTTTGTTATGAGTAAAGTTTTCATCATGTCCGGTGTAGCCCCAAATATCAACTCCTTTTGCAAAAACAAAATAGTCATCCGGTAAGGGGCTCATAGTAGAAATAAATGGATTTAAATAGTCATAATCTTCCACATAGGTGCAGTTATTATCCAGTAGTATCCATTTATCATTTATATATATTTCCGACATAACATGACCGGAAAAAGATTGAACAGTACCGGCTTTATAGTCATAAGCCCATTGCACACCGGCAGTTTCGATCATCACTGCCGGAATTCCAAACTCACGAAGAACACTTGAAATAATTAATGCTAATGAATGGCAGCCATAAAATTTTTTGATCTCGTAAAGTTCATTTACCGTATTTACACCCATCATAGCCCCACCCGCATTTTCAAATGTAAAGTTCTGATTTATCCAGTGGCATACTCGTAAAATATCTTCAATATTATGACCGGGAGTTCCTATAGCATTTCGTATTTCTGCGAGATAGCTATCTTTTAAATCAGATTCTTCTCCCGGGATAAGATATTTTTCAGGGTTATTATAATCGATTCCAAATGAAAAATCTATGCTATCAATATCAAAATTACAATCAGGGGGTGGGTCTATATTTTTACACAATTCACATGAAATGAAAAGTAATAAGAACACAATCAATAGTATAATAATTATTGACCTTCTCATGATTACCCTTTTGGTTCATATCGGTAATTTACATAAAGGGATCATCAATAAGCTATTAAAAACTATAATGTCAGGTAATTGAGTTTTGATTCAATAGATTACATTTAAGTGCTTATTCCCGACCCGTAATATTGCTTGACATTAAAACCACGAGCTTTTACATTGTGATTTTCCCCCATTTATCAGACAGTTGCATGTGTTCTCCCGCTCGCATTATTTAGCTTTTTCTACAAAATTATTGCCCAAATAAACAAACACCCCGACATACATCAGGGTGTTTAAAAGTGGCTCCGGCCGGAATTGAACCAGCGACACAGGGATTTTCAGTACTCTGTTCAGCGCTGATAATCAGCAAGTTACAGAGGAGGGTGACCAAAAACTGACCGGTGATTATTTATCTTCTTTAAGGCCATAATTTACAGTAGTTTATAACTTGCTAGATATGTGATATTATGTGATGAGTTTAATTTTCCCGCAATAACCAAAAAATTATTTGCATAAAATGATAAACCATGTAAATTAAAAAACAACATACAGGTGTAGTATTAATATAAAAATAGGGGGTTCTACAATGCCATTTATTTTTATCATTATAATAATTATATTCATCAATAAAAGATCTCGTTTTAATCGTCTCCAATCACACAATGTACCTCATATACCAAAAGTTCACTTTGACGAATATAGACGTATCAAAATTAAAAGAATAGATACAATCCTGTGGACGTCTATTGCATTATTAGTAATTGGTTTGCCATTTCTTATATATTTTGGTAAAGTTATTAAGACAGGGGAAGGGCCAATATTTTTAATTCAATTTCTACAATTTATTTTTATTGTTGGCGTTTCTATTTGGTCAAGTAAAACAACAAATAGTGCAATTGAAAAAATTTTAGGAAAACCAGAAAATATACTGTTACATGAAAAATTGGAAGCTAAAGAGATGGAAGAAAAACAAAAAGAATTTATTTCTAAAAAGGAAGAAATAGAAGAAGAAGAAAAAAAGAAAGATAAACAAGAATCAACAGGAATGCTTAAGGGACCTTTAGGTTTTATTTCTACATTTTTGGGCGTGGTAATATGGGGAGGTTCTACTGCTTTACTATATAATTTAGGTTTAAGAGGTTGGTCAATTTTAATTGGACTTGTCATGGCTTTAATTTTTGCTCCCGCAATTGATATGGGGTTACGTTCAATAACGGGTAAAAAGAATAGGAGAGAAAAATGAAAAGAAAAATATTGTTAATAAATATTATTTTGTTATGCCTTATTATTATAGCTTGTGGTGGAGCAAAAAAGAACTATGAAAAAGTTAAACAGGTAAACACTATTCAATCTTACGAGGCATTTATACAACAATACTCTAAAAGTAATTACGTCAATGAAGCGAAAGAAAAATTGGACTCTTTATATTTTATAGGGCTTAGAAGTAATGATCTTAAACAACGATTATTATATATACGATTATTATATCCTAAGGGAAAAGACGCAGTTTCCATATTATTAAAAGCACTAAAAGATACAAATGCTAATTGTAGATGGAGTGCTGCCGGAGCATTGGCTTTAATTGGTCAATCAGCAAAAGAGGCTCTTCCTCTACTTCAGTCAGTTATGTATGAGGATTCAGATCAAGCAGTTATTGATATCTCTCAATTGGCTGTTAGTCTTATAAGCAATAATTCTTTAATTCATCCACCTAAATATGTTAGATTAACTACATCTTCTAAGCCAGGTGATCTAGTAATTAAAGCTCCCTATGAGAAAGTTTTAATTTTTCTTGCTGGTGGAAAATGCGATGTACGTGATCTTATTCTTTCAATAGAGTAAAATTAATGATATTTGATTATAAAAAATGAGGTTAAATATGTGTGGGCGATTTATGTAATAGGTGTTTATTTATATTTTATTGAGTTGTCAATTATTTTCATTGTTTCAATACTTTCTTTACTATCACTTCCATCTTCATTTTTTGAATCTTGAAAGACTATAAATCTTGACTTAGAATCGGATAATATAATTTCTAAATAATCCATGGTTAGTTTTTGTCCGAATAAAGAAATATTGATTCTTCTTCCTGCCAAAATCTTTTTACCCAACTTTATTTGTACCTTTTCAATTATACAATTATCTTTTCCGAATTGATTTATCACTTCATTGACAACATCATCCAATTCGATTTTTGCATCAAATTCGAAACACATAATGACAAAATTATTCCCGTCAAAAGTCCAACCCTTATAGCCATAATCTTCCTCAAATTCAAAACTAAAATATTTCGGATAATCAAATGATATATTCTCATTGTCAAATTTTTTAAAATCTGCTAATCTTACTGAGATTTCAGGCTGTTCTAAAGTAGAATGAAACTTTAATATCTCTCCTTCTGAAAGAGTATATATGGTATCATTTATCTTAATTATAAATGTCGTTTTAGGTTCTTTATTGGCATTCGAATTTTGTTCTTGTGAAAAGCCGTTTCCAGCAAGGAACAATATCATCATGAATGTGGAAAGTTTTCTTATTACTCTTGTTTTATTATATGTTACAACCATTGAATTTACTCCTTTCGTTTATTTCCTCAATATTTTTCTATAAACTCCTTATATATAGGTATCGTATCAGCATATATAGCTTGACTGTAATAAAATTCTTCTATAAGTATCTTGACCGAATCGGAATATATTCCTTCAGAAAATCCTTTCATAATGAAATGCGGAAATATTTATCTCTTTTTAAATTAGTAGCTAATTTAATAGTAGTAAATAATCAATATTAATGAGAAGAAAAAATTTATTTAAATTATTTCCTAGCATAGTTACAATGTTAACCAAATGATCGCTGCTACAACACTAATCACCATAATAATATAACCATTTTTTCTTGAAGCTTCGTTGAATTTTTTCACCTTAGTACCGTCAGGTAATTTTACTTTTGCAGCTGATAAGTAAATGCCAATTGCCAGACCAAACCAACCTCCAAGTAGGGCAAAAATATAGCCCGCAACTAACCAACCGGCACCCGCCTGTTTTTCATAATCAATACCTTTTGAACTGTCTGCACTTGATTTACTTGAGGATATTGGACTATCATTTAAGCTAACACCACACTTGATACACATGACCTGTTTTTCAGTTACTTCCACACCGCAGTTGTAACAATACTTATTTTCAGTTCGTGGTGGTAATCCACATTTTGTACAAGCAATTGTTGACTCCAAAACTTCGTTTCCACAGTTGGTACAATACCTACTCTTTTCTTCATTTTCTTGGTTTTCCTGATCTTTGGATTTATCAGTTAAATTACCTATCCCTCGTTTTTCAAGTACATAGCGGATAATATTAAAAGTTTCGTCCAAATATTTATTTCTATCATTTTGTTGCAATATAGCAGATAATTCCTCTGTAGTTTTCAATTCCATGTGTTTTAAAATCTCTTCGTTCATATTATATCCTTTCATAGTTTTAATAGGCCAGATGCATTCGTGAGTTTGTTTTGGTGATGATGGTCATGGAATTATTATTATCACAAATGAATATTTTTAATCTATAAAAAAAATCAGAAGCGCCGATATTCAAATTACCATTAAAAGTGTATCCGGCTCCAAGATCAACAATGGGAAAAAATGATGATGAAGAAAAACTACCATTTACATCAAAACCACTTTCGCCTTTCTCAAAAAGAAAAGTTTGAGCAATTAATAAATTGGAAACAATTAATAACGCAACTAAAAGCGAGACTCTTTTCATTTCCTTGTCTCTTCTAAGTAATATTTGCTTATTAATAATTATACTAAATATTTTAACAAATCAAAATGATATTTAACATTGCTGACAAATAAATATTTGTCGTTATATTATAATTAGAAATAGCCCCTCAAGGACTTGGACAAACGGATTATGAGTCCGCTGAACCATACTGATAATCAGTAAGTTACAGAGGAGGGTGACCAAAAACTGCCCAGTATTAATTTACCTTATTTAAGACCATAATTTACAGTGGTTTGTAACTCGCTAGATATGTTTTATTATGTTGTGAGTTTAATTTTTCCGCAATAACCAAAAAATCATTTGCATAAAATGATAAACCATGTAAATTAAAAAACAACACAACATAAAAAGGTTGAAATGTGTGGTTTATTTATCCACATAAGAAACAAGAGTACTTATCCTTGTACTATTTTAGTTTGGCTAAGGATTCTGGGTGTTTTATGATTAAAAAATCTTGCCGAGGATAAGATGAAAAAGTTATTTCTATTTAGATTTTTCTTCGCGTTACTTGTATCCATAGCAATCATTTCCTTGAGCGGTTGTAGCGACCCTGCCAAAGTTGCCTTAAAAACTGCTGATGCTAATAAAGGTATAGCCGCTGTTGAGAAGCTGACCGATCAGTCCGTGCTGGCAAAGGTTGCTGTGGAGGGTAAAAATTGGAAAGTCCGCGGCGCCGCCACTGATAGGGTGACGGATCAGTCCTTGCTGGCAAAAATTGCTGTGGAAGGTATCTATTCGAATGTCCGCGAACCCGCTGTTGAGAAGCTGACCGACCCGGCCATGCTGGCAAAGGTTGCTGTGGAGAGTAAGGTTTGGTCAATCCGCGAAGCCGCTGTTGAGAAACTGACCGACCCGGCCATGCTGGCAAAGGTTGCTGTGGAGAGTAAGGTTCGGTCAATCCGCGAAGCCGCTGTTGAAAAGCTGACCGATCAGTCCGTGCTGGCAAAGATTGCTGTGGAGGAGAAGGATTCGGATGTCCGCAAAGCCGCTGTTGAGAAACTGACCGATCAGTTCATGCTGGCAAAGGTTGCTGTGGAGGATGAGAATGCGTTAGTCCGCGAAGCCGCTCAAAAGAGGTTAAATGCTCTTCGAAAAACGGGGAGGTACTAGTAGATTGCTATTTTTATTAATACACCTAATCTTATGTTAGACTTGAAGAGTTAAGCCATGACAAAATTAAGTGAATTGAAAAAAGCGTTCTTCGATGGTGAAAAAGAGGAATCTCTTTTTGAGAAGCCAATTATTCGAATCTTTAAGAAAAATGAACTCCCAGAATTATTTAAAAAGGTCGATGGACTTGATGATCATAGACTCTTAACTATTGTAACTGCATTGTTAGTCGAGAACAGAATTGACAAATTAAATTTTGCATTCTTTCCAAAATATAAACTGTTGTACGAAGATACCAACTTTACTTTTTCGCTAAAAATCAAACTTATAGAGTCTTTGAATGTTATTCCGCCTTTATTTTGTCATGCTGCTAACTGCCTTAGGCAGATTAGAAATTCATTTGCCCACGATCTTGACTTCGTACATTTTGAAGATCTAAAAAAAGATTCGAAGACAGAAAAAATTCTTAACAAGCTTATTACTTATGCTTCGCAAGCATATTACTTCGACAAAAAAAATGATAAATCATTATACGATTATTTTAAAAATCTTTCATTTTATTGCATAGGTGGCTTGGACGCATATACAAGTAACATAGTGCTATTGCGAGAAACAATATCAGATACTGCTTTTATCGAGAGTTTATACGAAGGGGTCAAACAAGAGGAAAAACAATTAATAGATGCAATAGCAAAACTCCCACCAAACAACTATGCTATTGTTGGTAATAAATTAATAATAAATCATGGAGACGGAAACTCCACTATTCATTTGTTAAAAGAAAACAAAGGCTAACAAAATGCTTGAGTGGATGCGAAGAACTTCGGCGGCACTGACGCGGCAAGTTCATAAGCGCACTACTCAGCTTGATTGTTGGCCGCTTAAGAAAGGAGATGGATGATGCGAAAGTCTACCCTGATAATTCTGCTGATTGTCGGAATTGCTATCACGGGATGCGGTAAGCGTGGTCAAGATGTGGGGATCAAAGGATACGATCTTAGCTTCCCCCTTCCAGACAGCTGGACGGTAACACAGAATGATACCACGGACAAAGGCGCGCTGTGCGTTCTGATCAAACGCGACAGTGGCGAAAGTCATGATCCCACGATCTGTATTTGGGTTGGCAACTACGCCCAGGAGCTTGCCGGAATGTTTGGTATCAAGCCAGGCATTTTCATGGTCCTTATGGCTGTGAGTGGCGCAGACGACGTGCAGGAGACATTGCGGACTGGCAGATTTGAAATGTCCTTGGATATCAATCTAAATCAGAAAACGGAGCATACCTTTGTGGATTTCAAGATCTCAGGGTCTGATGTAGCTACGGCAGTAACAGCGATTGATCGGGAGAACAAGAACAAGAGCGGAACCTTTTTCACTATTTCGGTAGCAGCAAGCAAAGAATCGATCGACGAGACAAAAGGCATTGCTGACCAACTGGTGACGCATATTCTTGCCCAGCTAAACGCTTCCCCAGAGAAGCACAAGAAATGACGGCCAATAACAGCGTTGAGCGGATGCGGACAAGCCACGCCGCTGATTTAAGCGTTATACCGAGATCATCTAACCTTTATCGAGATGTGACCTTCCTCTATTATTCAGACAGTTGCATGTGTTCTCCCGCTCGCATTATTTAGCTTTTTCTACAAAATTATTGCCCAAATAAACAAACACCCCGACATACATCAGGGTGTTTAAAAGTGGCTCCGGCCGGAATTGAACCAGCGACACAGGGATTTTCAGT
>JAGLUM010000411.1 GCA_023134755.1 Fidelibacterota bacterium
ACCGCATCGGTTACAACATTCAATATCCTGGGGATGATGGTATATTATCCATTAAATATGTTTGACACCATCGGCATAATGGGTCTTATGGATATCGGCAGTAACGGTCTGTATGGATATCTGTATTGGCAGCGACAGTATGATAACCTTACGCTTCGCTTATCGGGGGCTTTAACAAATTTTGATGCGGATGTAAATCTATTCCCCGGTCAAAGCGGTACTATATCAATTGGAAATATGATCCAATTTATGGCTATATATGATTTTCGGATCAAAATACTTTAAATATAACGAAGGAGAAAAATATGAGTAAAGCACTGATTAGCATTGAGGGTTTGATCAAGCGCTTCCCTATGGGTAACAGCGAGTTTACCGCATTAAAGGGATTTGACCTCAAGATAGAGCAAGGCGAATTTTGCGGACTTGTAGGGCCATCCGGTTCAGGTAAAACCACGGTATTGAACATTATTGGTTCACTGGATATCCCGAGCGAAGGAAAAGTCAATGTACTGGGCAATGATATCAGCTCACTAACCCCAAAAGCAGCCGCGAAACTTAGGAATGAACATATTGGGTTTATTTTTCAAACCTACAATCTTTTGCCTGTATATACCGTGTATGAAAACGTAGAATTACCGTTGTTATTACTCGGATACGGGAAAGAAAAACGTAAAAAAATGATCATGGATGCTTTGGAATGGGTTGATTTAATAGACAAACGTGACTCCCGTCCTTCTCAGTTATCGGGTGGAGAATCACAGCGGGTTGCTGTTGCACGCGCCATGGTCAAACGTCCGGAAGTTGTTCTTGCGGATGAACCCACCGCCAATCTGGATTCGAAGAACTCTTTTAATATTCTTTCGATGATGGAAAATCTCAATAAGGAATTAAAAACAACCTTTTTATTTGCAACCCATGATGAAAAGGTAATGAAATATCTCAGACGCAAGATCTCGTTAGTTGACGGTAAGATCGCCAAGGACGAAATCATAAAATAAGGGGATGCTATGTTGTCAATAAAATTAGCATTTCGGAACCTGGTAGGTGCCGGAAAAAGAGCATGGCTGAATATTATCGTATTATCGATTGTATATGTCATGATCATTTTTATGGTTGGTATGATCAAAGGAGTTTTCGGAGGTATAGAACACGATACGCAAGTAATGGAATATGGCAATGGTCAATATTGGAGCGAAGACTATGATCCGCATGACCCCATTAATTTACGGGACTATCATCAGTCATATACACAATATAAAGCCTATTTTACCCCGGATGTAGCCGCTCCCATTCTGATAACACCCGCAACGGTCTATACCGAAGGCCGTTCAAGCGGCGCCTTGTTAAAAGGTATTGTACCGGAACAGACTGTTATGCAAATGCCCACTGAGAAACTGTTGACCAAAAGCAATTACATCCCCGCTATGATCGGTAAACAAATGGCAAAGCACGCCAACCTTGCAGAAGGCGATATCATAACCTTGCAAGTACGTGATAAAAAAGGAGTATTTGATGCTGTTGACGCCGAGGTGGTGTATATCATGCAGCATGATATTCAAACTGTTGATAACGGTCAGATATGGATACCTCTGGACGAACTACAGGATTTACTCGGTATGAAGAATGAAGCAACCCTTATTACGGTATCTGAGGATTTTGATCATCAAATCAGCGGTTGGGAATTCAAAGATCTGGATTTTCTTTTAGCGGATATCAGACTGTTAACCTTCCAGAAATCAACCGGTGCAGCTATTATGTACGTCATGATGCTGGGTATGGCTGCCATGTCGATTTTTGATACTCAAATGTTGGCTGTTTTCCGCCGTAAAAAAGAAATTGGCACACTCATAGCATTGGGAATGACCCAGCGGCATGTGAAAGCCCTATTTACAATAGAAGGTATTTACTATGCGATCTTAGGGATAGCTATTGGACTAGTGTACGGGATCCCGCTTCTCTTATATACAAGTATCAAAGGAATTAACTATGGATCGTTTGCTGAAGATATGGGCGTGAATCTTGGAAGTATCATATACCCCGAGGTCTCATTGTCACTGATTATCAATGTAACGATCGTGGTTGCCGTGATTATTATGGTAGTTTCTTATCTGCCTGCGCGAAGTATTTCAAAATTAAATCCAACACAAGTATTAAAAGGAAAATAAAATGATACTTCGTTTAGCAATAAAAAACTTTTTCGGTGCCGGTCTGCGAACCTGGTTAAATGTTGGGGCTTTATCTATTGTCTTTGCTACTATTCTTTTAATGCAGGGAATGTATACCGGTTTATTCACGAAGATAGAGAACGACATGATCCATTTCGAAGTTGCCGGTGGTCAGTACTGGCAGAAGAACTATGACCCGCATAATTTCTTGAATGTGGATGACAGTTATGCTGATTATTCGGCATTTCAGGACAAAATTGATCTGGATGAGGCTGTCCCAATTCTGATCCGTAGTGCTTACCTGTATTCGGATGCAAATATGCAGGGAATTCTATTAAAAGGAATTGATCGAAATCAAAGCTTGCTGGAAATGCCTACTCATACATTTAATAGTGAACCTGGCATTATATCCGTGTATATGGGATCGATTATGGCAAAACATGCACATATTCAGGAAGGTGATAATGTAATGATTCGCTTCCGTGATAAACACGGAGTCAACAACGCTATTGAAGCAGAAGTCTCGCATATTATGCATGTTCCGATTCAATCAATTGATATCGGTCAGATTTGGATTGATCTCAATATTCTGCAAAAATTGACAGATCTGGAAAATCACGCAACGATCGTTACAGTTAATGAACCCCTTTCCAGAAAAATTGGAGGATGGGATTATCAGGGCATGGATGTAATGTTTGCTGATTTGACAGCATGGAAAATGCAAGAGCTTAGCGGTGGATACATGATGATGGCTATTTTACTGGGGCTGGTTGTTATTTCAGTGTTTGATACCCAGATGCTGGCCATTTTCCGTCGCAAAAAAGAGATCGGTACCCTAGTTGCAATTGGTATGCGACAACAAGGTGTAGTTTGGCTTTTCACAGTAGAAGGCATGCTGTATGCGGTCTTTGCAGTAATAATCGGTGCTGTCCCGGGAATACCCTTTTTATATTATTTACAGAAGCATGGGATAAATCTGGGAAGTTCCATGGAGGAACTTGCTATGAATATTGCAAACGTCATTTATCCTGAATGTTCCTGGAATGTCATATTTACTGTTTCCGCAATGGTTTTCATTGTTGTAATTCTGGTAAGTTATTTTGCTGCTAAACGTATTACGAAAATGAATATTGTTCAAACATTAAAAGGAAAATAAAGATTCATCGTTGATGAATCGATGATATACGACTGAAAGGAGTATATATGTTTAAATTCTTAGTCAAAGGCTTATATCGTGATCCGTCACGAAGTCGCTTTCCGATCATCATTGTATCAGTCGGAATATTTCTCGTCGTATTTATGTATGGCTTCCTGATGGGTGTCATCAACGATTTGATCAATACGACGGCCAAGATGGACAGTGGTCATTTTAAGATCACAACACGGGCATACGAAGAAATATCATCCTTGGTCCCGAATGATCTGGCCATTATGGATGTTGAAAATATGATTGATAAACTGGAAACGGAATATCCGGATATGACGTGGACGCCCCGCATTCGCTTCGGTGGACTCATAGATATTCCGGATGAAAAAGGGGAAACCCGTGTACAGGCTCCGGTCGCCGGC
>JAGLUM010000412.1 GCA_023134755.1 Fidelibacterota bacterium
TTTGCTCCTAAAAATCGGATTCAAACACTAAAGTTCGGATATGACTCGCAGAACTCGTCATGAAGACCGAACTTTTATACGTATTTTCATCCAATTTTCTATACGGGCAAAAGCTGATGCGGCAATGTGAAGAAAAGAAATAGATATAATTTACTAATATTGTCATTCCGATCGGAGCGTAGCATAGCAGAGGAATCTCTCCTTCGCTAAAGCTAGGGAGAGTAAACCTTAAACTATTTTAATCTCCGAAGCCACGAACTATCGGGGCGTAGGAGATAAACTTTTAACGAAATGAAACATTATTATTTTTCTTGTATTGCCTCATTATTTTTAATAAATGAATCAATCAAGGATATTTAAGAAGTTTTGTGAACCGGTCATATATTTTTTAAGAGGTGTTGAGATGAATAAACAGTATCATTTTTGGTTTTTGATCATTATTTTCCTTTTTTCAGCATGTGCCGAGAGTGAATTAATTTCTCCCACTGTATCAAACGGGTCATTCGAAGAGGCCCTTAAATCTCACTTATTGTATGTGAAGAACGAAGTATCGCAAATTATTGATCCGGAAACAGGAAGGCCTGTCAGCATCCCTCATCTTGATCTGATATACAAAACAGCGGGAAACATCACATCCAGTGAAGATCCGGAGACCGATCTTGCGATCGCTTATTCACTTCTTGGGCGTGCCGGCGATGTTGACTGTAAAGTCCCGAATCCAAAGACCCCCTTACGCTTTCCACGGGACCATCATATAAACCCGGATACGGGCTTCGAATGGTATTATTTGGGTATATATCTAAACGTGATAGATCCGGAAGGCGTGAAAGGACGTATCGGTATTGTCTTATCTATTCAAAAGCAAAGGGTCATAGGACTTACAACCCAAAAGCAGTATGGCCTATCCGACGAGAATTGCATGATGTTCGTGAACTTGGTGACGGCGACCGTTGATCTTCCGGAAGATCATAAGATCATCCGGCGCAATAAGAATTTTCAATTGCCCGCGCTGGGCGGCTCGGGAGGTTATAGCTCCAAGGGAGAAGCTTTCTACATGGCCTGCGGACCGGATACGATATCCGGGAGCATGAATGTTCTGCCCCTGACCACGCACGTGCAGGATGGCGAG
>JAGLUM010000413.1 GCA_023134755.1 Fidelibacterota bacterium
CATCATTTTCATTTGTAACTGGTAACTAGAAACTGGTGAGTCGTGAACCGTGAGTCGCAAACAGTGAACGGTGAGAAGGCATTTTCATTTACCTCAACTGTCAACTCTCTATTCTTCAACATACAAAATACATTCATTGATCGTCACATTCGTTTGTTCAATCGGTTTTAAAACATATTTACCCAAGAGCTTATAATATCTTAAACTGGCTGTGCTAATGCTGTCGCCACTAAAAAACACTATTTTGTACAGGTCATCTTTCCCATTCAGGGCTAATTTAATATTTGCAGATGCTGGCGCTTCATCACAATGAACAATTGGTGGTGAATAAATACCGGTAAATTCAATTTTTATTTCATTACCATCAATTTCAATTTGACTCAGAATTCTAAGATTAGAGTTGCCAATTTCTTCATCTGTTTTTACATAAAGCGAAATTGTATCTTTGCCTTCCGGTTGAAAATCATCCCACATAAACCATACTGAAATATCATAAGCAAAATCGTTGCCATCGAAATCGTATTCGTTTTCTGTTTCAAAACAGGAAAAAACAAAAAATGAAATTAGAATCAAGATTATGATCATTTTAACTGTTTTCATGTAGTACCTATTTAAAATACAGTGTGTCCTTCAATACAGTTACGTTCGTCGTATTTACCGCTTCTAAAATACACATCTCATCATTAAATACAAGTTCAGCAGTGTTTTCAATTCCCTGATTTTCAAATGTTATATTATACGTTCCTGTACGGCTTGATAATTGCAACTGAATATATGCTGATGCGGGGCCGAAAGCCGGCAGAACAATTTCCGGAATAAATATATCATTAAATTCAATACTGATCTCTCGGTTATTAATAGATAAATCATATATAATTCCGTAATTGCAATTTGCAAAAAATGTATCGGTCCTTACAAAAATTATAATATTTTCTTCAGAGGAAATTGAATCCTGAGTAAAAAATGCCGTAACATCATAAGGAAAATCACTTTCTTCATTATCAAAACAGGAGACAACGAATAATGATGATAAGATCAAAATTATGATCCCAATTGTTTTTTTCATATTTTTCTCTTTTTTCGATTATCGATTATCAATCTTAAGCTGTTCAACTCTTCAACTGCACGGAACAGGCGTCAGTCTCCGCCCTATGGGCTACACCCGACAGGTGCCTGTTTCTTACATATTTTCATTCTCACAACTCTCGTTTTGCTTTCTCTTATAACTTATAACTTATATCTTATCACTATCTTCTACGTTCTTCTTGCTCTTTCTTTTCAACTTGTCAGCCTAGACGCGATGAATCATGTCTCTACTCATAATTCATAACTTATATCTCATAACTATCTTCTACTTTTCTTCCACCCAGTAATTCGG
>JAGLUM010000414.1 GCA_023134755.1 Fidelibacterota bacterium
ATGTTCCAAATCTTCAATGATCGTTTCCCGAATTTCTTCTGCTTCCGGTGTAGGATACAGCATACCGACATGCAAAAGTCCCTCATATTCGTGATAGGTCAGTGGAATTCCCTGTGCTTGTGCCATGCCGTTCAATTTCCGGCAATCCGCGACCATTATATCGTGGGTCCCGACATATACCGAGATGGGAGCGAGACCTTTTAATTCTCCGTAGATCGGACTGACCAGATAATGGGTCCGGTCTAAGGTACCTGCATAGGCTTTCCCGGCTTCCAGAATGGCTTCCACATTCAACATGGGGTCATCCTTGTCCACTTGTTGGATCTCGGGATTGGTCAGTGTAACATCCACGCAGGGAGATAATAATATCAGCTGTTCCGGTTGTTCAATGTCCTTTTCGGCCAGCAATTGCGCCAATGCAAGGGTCATGCCACCGCCCGCCGAATCGCCCATAATGGTCACATTTTCTGCGCCGGCCTTTTTGATCAGTTCGGTGTAAATGGACAACAACATTTCAAAGACATCCTGAGCATGATATTCCGGTGCAAGAGGGTAATCCGGTGCAATCACGGTCGCCTTTAAGTGATCAACCAAAGAACCTATGAACATCCAATGCGGGGGCAAAAAATTGTACATATAAGACCCGCCGTGCAGGTAAATGATAAATTTATCGCTCAAATCCTTTTTCGGCTCGATGGTCCAAACTGCATGTTCCAAGCGATCGTCAAAATCAATATCATATTTTAAAAACATATATTGAAGGGGGCGAGCCGGCATCGCTTTGTTAAGCATGTTCACGTAATTTGAGAAGAGGCTTTTGTTTTTAACTCCTGCTTTTCGCAAGCCGGCTTCAATAAAGCGGCTGATAAGACTTTGTTCATTATTTTTTTGCATAAGTAAATATACGATAAGAAGCTGGAAGAAAGAAGTTAGAAGTTGGATCCTGAAACAAGTTCAGGATGACAAATTTGTTGGTTTATTACGATTCACGAGTCATGACTTACGTCTTTCTTTTTCTTCTTCTTTTTCATAGATTTCAATCGAATAATACGGAGCTACCATGAATACATATGTGAAACGATCAATGCAAAGAAGGAAAACGATCCTTTTCCTTTCAATATTTATACTATTTTCAGCTTTATTTGCCGAAGGCTGGCAGGAAAATGCCGCAATGTTTAATCCAAGCGGTGTCCCGAGTTTGTCGTTTTCACAGCCACGATTTGCTGATCTGGATGCTGATGGCGATATGGATATGGTACTGGGCAGTATCTCGGCAAAACCCTATTATATGACCAATGTAGGCAACGCGTCATCACCGATGTTTTCACATAGTGAAGATATCTTTGAAAATGTAACGGAGTTGGACGCGGAAATGGGTGTTTTTTCCGATATTGACAATGATGGTGATCTGGATTTTATTACCGGCGGTTATTTGGGTCTGAGTTTGTACAAGAATACCGGTACAGTCAATTACCCGATATTTGAAAAAGAAGATGACTTTTTTTCCGGTTTACAAGTCGGTTCTAATCCGGTTCCGGATCTGGCCGATATTGACAATGACGGGGATGATGATCTGGTTGTAGGATTCAGTGAAAACGGTTCCGTAAAGATCTATATCAACAGCGGAAGCGATTCCGTAGCGGTTTTTCTGG
>JAGLUM010000415.1 GCA_023134755.1 Fidelibacterota bacterium
TCTTTTCTCCCTACTCCTTACTCTTTACTCGAACTATTCCCTCCAATATTCCTCTTTCATCAAAGAGCTCTCAGCTTTCAGCAGTCCCTGCTTCGCCACAGCTACACAGGGCAGGCAGCAATTAGCTGGGAAACTCATCACTTATATCTCATCTCTTATCTCTCTCATGATATCCATATCATTTCAATCCAAACAACGTGCCATTCTTCGTTTTCTTTTTTCAGCATGGCTCCCATGCATATCCCGCAAAGGGGCGCGGACATTGAGCTGTATTCCACGATCGCCAGAAGGCCGTCATCGCTGATCCCCGGCCGGGTAAAGCTGGTGAATCCGGAATAGGGTTCTGATTCCAACGCATCCTTCAGCATCACGTAATCCGGCAGTTTGTCCATGTTCAGGGCATAGCGGATCCGATTTGCCTTATCGTAATTATCAAGCAAGGAATCGGAGCCGATACTGTCCCGCTCAAATACAATATACAGTGAAGGACAATTAGTCGATGTAGTAGTTAGATCATAAACATCAATGATTCCCAAAGGATGTTCGTGCTGCATGATGCTGTCAAGTACCGCGCAAATGACCGCATGCTCTTCATTGCTCAGTTCAGGCGGTCCTTCCGGTTTAACGATACATGAAATCAGCATCAGGCCGGCTATCACCACAAGGATTATTGAACGTTTCATTGTTATTGTCCCTGTTGTGGTTATCGATGAATTATGCTTATTCATCATTTATCTTTGTCGTTATTCTCTCCAATATTCCTCTTTCATCATCGCATCCGCTTTCACGAAGGTGCGAGCGTAAGAGAGTACGAGTGTACGAATTGTATTCATCATCGATCTATTCTTTCCAATATTCAGGTTTCATCATAACGTCGGCACAAATAATTTGTCCCTTGATCTCAGTTGCCTTCTCCACCAGATCCTGCACCATCCAGGCATCTTTGTCCTTTTCCGGGATGGGATAAGGTGCGGGGAAGCTTTGTGCAGCGGCATCGGGGATGAAGCCGTAGCGAGGGTAGTAGTCCATATGCCCTATCACAAAGCACCGTTCGCTGCCCAGCACACGTAATTTTTCCAATCCCGCCCGTATCAACTTCCCGCCAATCCCTTGTTTCTGGTAGTCCGGAATCACCGCCAGGGGTGCCAGAATATGCATGAGCGGACAGCGATCTACACCCACGATCTGCGCTTTTGTAAATAAAATATGCCCGACAGGAGTTTCACCGTCGAATGCCAGCAGGGACACAAGGGGTTCCGCCGTGGGATCTGTCAGAAGGTCTCGCGTGAGGGTGACCACCTCTTCATCGTCAATGAAGGCCGTGCGTTCGACTGCAAGAATAGCATTCAGGTCAATGGCGGAAGTTTCGCGGATGTGGATATTACGTAATGTCATTCTCGTACTTTCTGCCAAATCAATACTCCATTCGATCGTTCCTCATAGAAATCAGAGAAGCGTTCATCACTTCCCATACATCTTCTTTAACCGCTTAATGACCCCAATACTTAGGAACAGTCCAAACAATCCCGCCGCCAGAATACGTCCAATATAGTTGACATTATTTTCATATGAGAATAACGATTGGAAGAAATTGCTTCTGCTTTCCATATCCAGCGCAGCTTT
>JAGLUM010000416.1 GCA_023134755.1 Fidelibacterota bacterium
CCGCAACAGCATCCTGATGCAACAGATATCGTGCTATATCCTTTATTTCCTTCACACCAAAAAAGGCATCCACTTCCGGTATCTCTTTTTTCAGTTCCTCTCTGTAGCGCTGGGACAAACATCCCATAACGAGTAGAGATCTTACCTGTCCTTCCTTTTTTAATTTACTTGCCTGAAGGATGGTGTCAATACTTTCTTCTTTTGCGGGTAAAATAAATCCACAGGTATTAATAATAAGTATGTCTGCCGCTTCCGCCGTTTCGGTATAACGAAGTCCACCCTGCAATAAAATACCTTTCAGCTCTTCGCTATCAACAAGATTTTTGGAACATCCCAATGAAATAATATGCACGTTTTTCATGCCTGCTAGTCCAAAAATCCGTCAAACATGGCATGTACATACAATGCGGGTGAAAAAGGGAGCAGATCGTTGAGTGTTTCACCCAACCCAATATATTTTACCGGAATATGTAATTTTTGTCTGATACCGATAATACTGCCGCCTTTGGCTGTACCGTCCAGTTTGGTGACAATAAGTCCGGTGATCGGGGTCACCTTAGTAAATTCCCGGGCCTGAACCACATTGTTCTGGCCGATGGAACCGTCCACCACCAGAAATGTTTCATGCGGGGCATCGGGAATAAGTTTTTTAATAACACGTTGAATTTTATCCAATTCCTGCATCAAATGTGCTTTATTGTGCAAACGCCCGGCAGTATCAAGCAAAATAACGTCCGCATTCCGTGATATACCTGCCTGAATACCGTCATAGATGATGCCAGAGGAGCTTTTTGCTTCCAGGTTCTTAATGATGTCAACCCCTGCACGATCGGCCCATATATCCAATTGTTCGACAGCAGCAGCACGGTAGGTATCGCCGGCGACAATAAGTGCTTTTTTACCCTGTTCACGGTACAGGGCGGCAAGTTTAGCAATGGTGGTGGTTTTTCCCGCACCGTTCACGCCCACAACAAGGATGACACAGGGATGGTGCTCCTCGATTGGAACCGTTAAATCATCATCCTTAAACATCTGCTCAAAAATATCGATCATCACATCCCGGATATCATCATAGGAAAGAAAATCTTTTTTACGGGATGCAGTCTCAATTTCATTCAGGATCATCTCAGTAACATCCGTGCCAAGATCTGATTCATACAAAAAAGCCTCTATCTCTTCTAAAAAATTTGCATCGATCTTCATACCGCGGCCAAAAAGGGAAAACAATCCTTCTTTAAAGCGATTGCGAGATCGGCTCAGCCCTTTATTATAGTGGTTTTCTGATTTTTCCGTTGTTTTTTGTATTTTGTCTTTTCGTTTAAATAATGCCATTATTATCCTTTATCTTCCTTGTAATTCATCATCTTCATGTTCTGTACCAAATATATAATCCAGCTGATCAGCATGAGTCCAAAGGCAATGTATAAGACGATTTCCGCGTAGAGAATTACGTTCAGATAATGTTCAAAGATCCAGAGCACTGCCGCGATGGTTAAAACAAAGATAAATAGTTTACCTGTGATATTCGCGCCGCCAATAGTATGATACCGTTTGTAAAGGAGGTTTGTTAAAATAAATATACTCAGATCACGCGCTACGAGCACGATGAGAAACCAGAGAGGAAAATCCATTTTTATTATCATAACCACCATTATTCCAACGGCAACGATCTTATCGGCAAGGGGATCGATAAATTTTCCGATATCAGAAACAAGATGCATTTTTCGTGCCACGAAACCATCTACCCAGTCACTTATCACACATACACCCAGTATTATTAGTCCCCATACCCATTTATCTACAGCAAAGAGCCATACTGCGGGAATGGTAAGGACGATACGTGACAGACTTATGATATTTGCCGCGTTAAAAAATGTGCTCGTATCCGCGTTCCGTGTAACAGATTTATCTTTTATAATTTTTTCAAACATGTCTGTCCTCTTCATTTACTGAATAATAGGATAAAATATGGGATTTTTCAATCATTTGTTCAACAGGAAAGCTATCCGCGATATCTAGATTCTCCATCCAGATCATCTGGCCGCAGGTCTCAAGACAATCCAGTAAGCGGTGTGAAATAACAAATACCTTTGAGCGCTTTTTAATATCATTTATCAGGGAATATAATATTTGCCGATATCCTATATCCAATGCTGTTGTGGG
>JAGLUM010000417.1 GCA_023134755.1 Fidelibacterota bacterium
ACTAAGCAGACGCCGGATGATCGGAGTAGATCGCGTTGCGTGTCCCAGCCCCCAATTTATAATAGCATAGATGACCGTTTTATTTTTCATCCGGGGATTCTTTTCGTTTAAACACAACAAACGCCAGCGGCGGAACACCAATTATAATTGATTGCTTTCTTCCATTCCATTCTACTGATTCAGTTTTCTGCGCTTCATTTTTAATTACTCCGCTACCGCCATACTCTTTTTTGTCACTGTTAAAAACCTCATAATATTCTCCCGGTTCCGGAACACCAACATGATAATCAAAATAGGTCTCGGGAGTAAAATTGCATACAATGACGAGATCATCTTTAATATTTTTACCGCGGCGGAAAAAACTGGCAATCGATTGTTCCATGTTTCCGCCGTCAATCCATTGGAATCCTGCCGGTTCCTGATCCCGCTGCCATAAGGCCGGTGACATAGTATAGAAAGCATTCAGGGCTGAAAGATAGCTGGAAGCAGTACGATGGGGTTCCCATTCCTGCAGTTCCCATTCTATTCCGCGTTCCTCATTCCATTCACTCCAGGGTGCCAGTTCCGATCCCATGAACAGGAGTTTTTTCCCGGGATGACAGAACATAAATCCCAGTAATAATTTATAATTTGCAAATTTTTGCCAATCGTCACCGGGCATTTTATTTAAGAGCGAACCCTTTCCGTGTACCACTTCATCATGGCTAAGAGTCAAAATAAAATTCTCGGAATACTGGTACAGCATAGAGAACGTCATATCACTGTGATGGTATTTACGATAAATGGAGTCTTTGGACATATAGCGCAGGAAATCATTCATCCAGCCCATGTTCCATTTGTAATCAAAACCAAGTCCGCCGGTATGCACAGGATGGCTTACGCCGCCCCAGGCTGTAGATTCTTCCGCGATTAGCAGAGCCTTTGGAAAATACTTTCCAACAAGCGTGGATAATTTTTTCATAAACTCTATGGCATCGAGGTTTTCATTTCCCCCGTATTGATTCGGAATCCACCCCCCTTCTTTGCGACTGTAATCCAAATACAGCATGCTGGCAACCGCATCAATACGCAGACCGTCAACATGGTATTCTTTCAGCCAATAGATGGCATTGGATATGAGAAAATTTGCCACTTCATTGCGACCATAATTGAAAATAAATGTACCCCAGTCAGGATGCTCGCCCTTTTGCGCGTCTGCATGTTCATATAAGGCGGTTCCGTCGAAACGGCCGAGCGAAAAGTCATCTTTGGGAAAATGAGCCGGTACCCAATCGAGAATAACTCCAATATTGTGTTTGTGACAGTAATCCACGAAATAACGAAAATCATCGGGCTTGCCAAAACGGCTGGTCGGAGCATAGTATCCTGTTACCTGATAACCCCAGGAACCGTCAAAGGGATACTCCATTATCGGCATCAGTTGGATATGGGTAAAACCGTGTTTTTTTACATAATCCACTAAAATGGGTGCAATTTCCCGGTAAG
>JAGLUM010000418.1 GCA_023134755.1 Fidelibacterota bacterium
GGTTAAAACCCCATTTCTTTTTGAACTTTTTACCCCCGAGCTAAAGCACGGGGCTATTTATTGAATAGCCACGGCTTTTAAGCCGTGGATTAATTTTAATTAACAAACAATCGGGTTTTAACCCGCCTTTACTGCTTTTATAATTCATCTACATAATCAAAGAGGGCTGCCATATCGCCGGTGTGCCAGAAAAGAATGGTCTCATTCTTCCATTTCCCCTTTTGGATACGATCTATCATTGCACCCATGGCACGGCCGGTATATACGGGGCCGACAAATATCCCTTCAGTTTGCGCTAACATTTTAATGGCGTTACGTTCATTATTGCCCACGACAGCATAACCGTCGCCAAGATAATCGTATTCGAGTTCAAAATCTTCAGGAGTCAGCGAGATATCCAGTCCAAGCAATGCCGCAGCTTTATTGCCTAATTCAGCCAGTTCCGGTGGGAAGGCCCCTTTGCCGGTTTTTAGCCGGTCAATACTGATTCCGGTTATTTTCCCCGTAAACCCGGTCATTTTTGCACCGAGAACCATACCGGCCTGAGTGCCGCCTGAACTACTGGCAACAATGATACGGTCGCAGGAAATATTCATTAGTTTCAACTGCGTTACCACTTCCTTCATGGCCATGACATATCCCACAGCTCCCAAGGCGTTCGATCCGCCGACTGGTATGACATAGGGATGTTTCCCTTCCGATCGTAGAGCTTCGGCCAGTTCTTCCATGCGCTGATTACGCTTCGGACGTTCGACATAGTGAATAATTGCACCGGCAAGTATATCCAGAAATAAATTCCCGTTTGCCCGTTGCGGTTTTTCTCCTGACAAAACAATATGGCAGTCGAGATTCAGTTTTTTCGCCGCGGCAACGGTTTGAATACAATGATTCGACTGTAAACCGCCAGCTGTGATGATTGTATCGGCTCTCTGCTGCAAAGCATCCGCCATCAGGTATTCCAATTTGCGGGATTTGTTGCCGCCCGCAGCTAATCCGGTCAGATCATCCCGTTTCATGTACAGCTTTCCGGAAAAACCAAGTGCATGGGTCAGATTCGGCAGACCGTGCAGAGGTGTCGGCAACTGGGCCAGGGTAATTTTCTTTATATAATTCATTTATTCTTCATCCAGTAGATCATATTTAAGTTCCTTGCCCTTCTCAATAGCCAGAATACCTTCTTTCATCCAGCGTGGCATAGGAGCATCTTTTAGATAATAGTCAAAAAACTGCTTCATGCGAATGGTTAGATCCATGCGATTACCCCAGCCATCGGCTTTCAGATTGTGGTCTTCATTATTATATACCAACATCCAGGCCGGTTTTTGCAATCTGCGCATTGCAACCATCATTTCAATGCCCTGAGTCCAGGGAACAGCTCCGTCATTGTCGTTGTGCATTATAAGCAATGGGGTTTCAATTTGATCGGCAAAAAAGACCGGAGAATTTTCGATATAAAGATCATAACTGTCCCAAAGTGTTCCGCCAATGCGGCTTTGACCACCTTCATACTGCATCATGCGGCTGAGACCCGAATACCAGCGTATGCCGCCGTATGCGCTGGTCATATTGCTAACCGGCGCACCCGCCATCGCGGCGGCAAAACGATCGGTTTGCGTAATGAAATAGGCAGTCTGATACCCGCCCCAGCTCTGTCCCTGCAGACCGATATGCTTTTCGTCGATAAAGGAATATTTTTCTAAGAGCATATCCACACCTGTTGTAATACAATCCAACGCGGATTTTCCGGGATGGCCAACTTTATATACCACATCCGGAATAAACAGAATGTAGCCGTTACTTGGATACATGGTCTTATTCACAGTCGAACGGCTTGGACTGGGATTAAAATACCGATGTAGATATTGAGAATAATGTTCATAGTAATAAAGGATCATAGGATGTTTTTTGCTCTTATTCAGATCGTCAGGAATATACAGCATTCCCTGAAGTTCAACCCCATCTGAATTTTTCCATTCGACCAGTTCCACAGAGGCCCAACGGTACTCGGACTGTTGCAGGTTCAGGGCGGAAAGTTTGCTTTTTTTATCAAAGAGCATATCGCTGACCCATAGATCCGGATAAACCCGGTAATCACCCTGGCGCCAAATCAAGACATCCGCATTTTTTGCTTTGCTTAACTTGGAATATTGATGATCGGAATAGATCAGATGCTCCGGTTTCGATCCTTCGTAGAGATTCGCTGTCGCATAACCGTCTGCCTTGGTTTTTTCGTTGAATACCGTTAAAATGATTGGTTTGATTGGAATATAATCCAGATCGGATTTCAGTTTCAAGTAGCGATAAACAATATTTGTTTTACGGCCCGCGCCCATGGTGACATTCAGAGCCTCCTTTTCGCCCGTTAGATCAAACTTCCAGATATCGTAACGATCGTAAATAAACGCGTAACGGTCTCCCAGTCCCCATTCAACAAAGCCGTGGGGTGACGGTATGCTGGGAATATCATTATCTTCGTCATAAAATGCGACATCCAACTGATCGGTGAGACAGCGGGAGATTTTTGTTTTGACATCGTAGGCATACCAGCTGCTGTCCGAATGTTCAAACCACAGGACATATTTTCCCTGCGGTGACAAATACGGTGCAAAGCCTTTTTTCTCTAATATCAGTTCCTTTTCTCCGGTATTAACATTTATAAGATAATAGTCAAAATAATCCAGAGCTTCCCATGAGGTCAATTGGCGATACGGAAGATTGCTTTCGCCCAATACAATATCTTCTTCCCCGTCCGTGCTTACTTTCACAGTTGGGACAGTTTTATCTGCCAGTTGAATGACCTTTTTACTTCCGACATTCACCATGGCGACATAATTGCGTTTCTTTTCGCGGGCGAGTTCCCTTACCTGCTGAGTCTGCAGTAAGGGATCTGTCCAGGACCAGAGATCCAGTCCGGCCTTTTCATTTTTCAGCAAGGTATCTTCCGGTTCTTCCACGGGTAGCAGAGCGGTACCGAAGAACAGACGTTTCCCGCTTTTTGAGAAACGCGGATTACGAATATTGCTAATCCCCCAGCCATCCGGAATATCCTTGGCATTTTCATTATTAAGATAGCATCTTGCTTTTGCCCTACCATCTTTCCAGTAATATATGTCAAACAGTTTTTGCTTTGTTGTATCATCTGAAAACAAAAATGCCAGCTGATTTCCCTTTTCATCAAAGCGGAACGATTTTGCTTCGCCTGCAGTCTCTAAAATGATTTTTAGAGTGCCGGTTTTCGGATTGACTATCGCGATCCTTACCGAGTCCGGATCGCCCTTTAATTTTGTCAGGGTCATAACACGGTTGCCTTTTTTACTGAAAGTATAGGAGCTGACATAATCAATAATGATAGTATCCTGTGTTATCGGATTCCACACCCAGAAAGGTGTACCTTTTTCGCGAATTTTGGGTTTCTTTTCTTTTTTCTTCTTTTCCTTTTCTGCCACCTGAATTTTTTTCTTTGACGTATCTACCTGCGTTGTATCCGCAACCATGCTGGAATCAGCCATTGCCAATGTATCCGCAACCATACTGGAGTCAGCTATTGTCAAGGTGTCTTTTTCCGCCGTTGTATCAGGTTCAGCAGGAAGCACTTTCTCCAGATGTAGCGCTATCCATGGACTTCCTTTACTGCTCATTGCAAAAGATTTAACTCGTGGAATGATAAGCAGGGTATCTTGCTCAAAGTAGTAGACACATAGGGAGTCTTTGGGCATTTTATCTTTTTTCACTTTATCGATTTTAGCCTGTCGTTCCAGTT
Source organism: Fidelibacterota bacterium (assembly GCA_023134755.1). Lineage (GTDB taxonomy): Bacteria > Fidelibacterota > Fidelibacteria > Fidelibacterales > Fidelibacteraceae > M50B103. The sequence goes on from JAGLUM010000418.1 coordinate 3,761, forward strand.
CAAAACTTGGACTACGCATAAACACCATAAAATCATTGTCAGGTGAAAACATAGCTTTTTTGGCATGCTCAAAATCATGTTTTTGCCCGGTTTCAATTTCATGGAGTGATAATAATGCATCGCCGCGATTCGGTGTAGCGCGGTAAAAAACCCATTTTCCGTTAGTGGAAACAGTCGGATTTGCCAGACGTTGCCATTGAGCATAATCGTCAGGAGTAAGTGCTTTCTTTTCCTTATCTGTTTCAATGACCAGCTGTTCTTCCTGCTGTGCAATGGAAACGGATGCAGTTTGTGCATCGTCCTTGCCACAGGAAATAAATAATACTACTGCAATTAGTAACAAAATCAGTTTTTTCAACATACAAATACCTTCCTCGGTTTTTTATTCGTTGTCGTCTGTAAAATAATGTTTTTTCAAAAAGGGATAATCGTAAAATGTGCCGTCCATGCAACTCAACACGCCGCCGCATTCACATTCACTGCACATCCCGATACCGCACATATTGTTTGTTTCCAGAGATGCATAGCAATATTGCGGGGAACAGCCCTTTTCAACCGCCAATTCCAACGCTTTTTTCATCAAAATATCCGGACCGACAGTATAGATGGAGCAATTTTCTATTTCAAGTTCATCCAATTTTGCGGCCATAGATTCCAGCACACGTCCGGGGATGCCATTATCCGGCACGACCGTATAGGTCGCATAGGGTTCTATCAAATCACGATAAACGGCTTCTTTTCTATCTGTAACACCATGAAATACAGAAACAAGATGTCCAATAGAGGCAAATTTTTCTGCTAACTTGGGTACCAGGGCCAGACCGGTGCCTCCGCTAAGAATCAGAACATTGGACATATTATTAGTGGGAGCTTGTTTGCCGTAGACACTCCGAACATACAGCGTATCGCCTTTATTCATTTCAAACAGTGCCTGCGTAAATTTCCCTTCCGATGTTTTCAAATTGTAAAAATGTTTCCGTACTATAAATCGCAATGGTGAGGAGGAAACAATACCCATGGGCTTCTCACCTACCCCGGGTATCCATAAAAAAGCATATTGACTGGGTTTAAAGAGAATGGGATCGCCATCCAGGGTCAGTGTCAGCATGGTTTCGGTTAATCGGGTAATATTCGTAATTTTATAAGGTTTATATTTTGCCAGGCGTTTGACTGAAAGAGAAGCAACAGCTTTATCGGTATGGTATTCGGTATCAAATTTCAGCGCCTCGAAATAGTCCGCGCGTTTATCGGTACTGATCCGTGCAATCGCGGAACCAATGCCCACCACATTCGCGCCGGCGTGCTGGATCGCACGTACCTGCGATCCGCGGCTAACACCACCCATCCCAATGATAGGAATGTCCGGTCCTACCGCATCGCGTATCTCTTTAATTTTTTGTACCGCGATCTCAAAAATGTGTTCGCCGCTACGGCCTCCCTTGTGTCCGTCGGGATTATACAACACTAACTCTCCGCTGTCCGGCTCCCGATAGGCCTCCGGCCCTACCGTGTTGATCGCAACGAGGCCGTCCGCGCCGGCGCTTACTGCCGCGCGCGCGATCTCGCCGATATTATCAACATTTGGGGTAAGTTTCGCGAATAACAACACTTTTGTTTCCGGCCGGATCGCTTCCATGTATTCCTTTACTAAGTCCGCATTGACGCCAATAGAGGCTCCATAACCGGGTTTGGCGTGCGGACAGGAAAAATTAAGTTCCAGGATATCCGCGACAGATTCAAATTTCTTAACCAAGGTAATAAATTCTTCAGGAGAATTGCCGGAAATAGATACATTCAGCAGCGCGCGCAGAGGTTTTTCTTTGCGCAAAGCCTTTAATTCATGGTATCCGACTTTCATGCCGGGATTTCGCAGTCCAACCGCGTTTATATAGGAACCTACCGCGACCTCTGCTACGATCGGTTCCCGGTTGCCCGGATTGGGTTTTACCTGAAAGCTTTTGGTCGTAATAATATCAATATTCGATATGGTATCATCTACCTTGCGGATAAGGTTCGGTTTAGTGGTCCAAACTCCCGACACCGTGGCAAATTTCAGGGTGCCGTTCAGTAAATATTCCCGAATTTCTTGTGCTGATCTCATCGTACCCTTACTTTTTATTCCTAACTTTTAAAGTAATACATTTTGATATAAAAAATAAGGGAAAAATATATAGTAGTAAC
>JAGLUM010000419.1 GCA_023134755.1 Fidelibacterota bacterium
TTATGCTGGATGAAGTGGATAAAATCGGCAATGATTTTCGTGGAGATCCTGCTTCCGCATTGCTTGAGGTCCTGGATCCGGAACAAAATAAAGATTTCCGTGACAACTATCTTGAGGTAGCATTTGATTTATCGAAGGTGTTTTTTATTGCCACCGCCAACAGTACCCACAACATCCCCCCTGCCCTGCTTGATCGCATGGAATTTATCACTATGCCGGGATACATCACACCTGAGAAAGTTCAGATAGCCAAACAATTCCTGATCCCGCGTCAGATCAAGCAAAACGGTTTAACGAGAAAACAACTTCATTTCTCCCCTAAATCGATTGATGTCATTATTGACCATTATACCATGGAAGCCGGTGTCCGGGCTTTAGAGCGTGAAATTGCAAAAGTTTGCCGAAAAACAGCACGTATTTTTGCAAATGAGGAAAATCATGAAAAAATTATCTTTAACAATGAAAATATTGAGGCTTTTTTAGGTCCGGAAAAAATATTTAAAGATAATTTGCCGTCCCGTGATGAGGTGGGTATTGTGGTTGGACTTGCATATACACAAGCCGGTGGAGATGTACTTCCGGTAGAAGTAACGCTAATGCCGGGAAAAGGAAATTTCAGAACAACCGGACAGTTGGGTGACGTAATGAAGGAATCAGTAGAAACCGCAATAAGTTACCTGCGTTCATCCGCTTCCCTATTTAATCTTGAACCGGTACAATTTTTTAGTCACGATATACACATCCATTTTCCGGCTGCGGCCATTCCCAAAGACGGTCCCTCTGCCGGTGTTACAATAACCACTGCTGTATTGTCGTGTTTAACTGGGCGAAAGGTACGTCATGATGTTGCTATGACCGGAGAACTTTCCCTGCGCGGTCGTGTATTACCGATAGGCGGTGTGCGGGAAAAGGTCACCGCAGCTAAACGTATGAATATAAAAACAGTTATTTTACCAAAAGCAAATCGATCCGATCTCAGCAAGGTTCCTGATATGGTCAAAACAGGCATAGAGTTTGTCTTTGTAGAACATTATCTCGATATTGTTGATCGGGCTTTATTGTCAGAAGTCAGAAGTCAGAAGACAGTAGGCAGAAGACAGCCTGTCCGGCCCCGAAGCTTCGGGGATATACATCGGGACGAAGACGGATAGGCAGTAGACAGAAGTCAGAAACTTACAGCAGAAGAAAGATCAAATGGACCGATACAACAAAACACCTAACCGTTTACCGTTCACTATTTACGGTTCACGGTTTGCAATAGATAACGTTTTAATTACTTAATAGGAGGTTAATATGAAACGAACAAACGTCATCATTATGGGCGCAGCCGGGCGTGATTTTCATAATTTTA
>JAGLUM010000042.1 GCA_023134755.1 Fidelibacterota bacterium
TTTACCCATATCCTTCTTCTGCTTGCAGCTATTCTGATGGCATCCTGCAATTACAATGAACTGCGCGAATACCGGCAGGTAATTCAAAGCAGTAATCCCCGTAAGATCAGCCGATATATAAATACTAATGATGCATCAAAATACACAAAAAAGGCATCTGAAAAATTAGAAAACATCTACTATAAACGTGCGAACAGCGAAACTTCATGTTATCGCTATCTCGCAAAATACCCGGAGGGAAAACACGTGGAAAAAGTCAAAAAAAACTTAGAAGAATTAACCTTTGAGCGGGCGGAACAGAGTGTTTTTGCTGTTCCTGATTATATACGAGCTTATCCGGACGGAAAATACCGTAAGCATCCGGTAATCTTAAAAGGAGAAGAAGAATTTGAGATCCTGACGCAGACGTTGGATAAAAACGGGATTGACTCCCTGCTGGTCACGCTTGCTGCAACACCGGCAGAACCGGTAGAAAAAAATGAGATTGCGATTATTGAAACCAAATTCGGCATGATGAAAATGCATTTTTTCACTGACAAAGCACCCAGTCACTGTGCAAACTTCAAAAGACTGGCAAAAAGCGGATATTATGACGGCGTAAAATTTCATCGTGTTATACCCGGATTTATGGTACAGGGCGGAGATATCAACAGCCGGGACGGTAAACGTGCCACCGACGGTATGGGCGGCCCGGGATATACTATCAATGCGGAATTTAATGATATATCACATCAGACCGGGATTGTTTCCATGGCACGTACCCCGGACCCAAACAGTGCCGGATCACAGTTTTTCATCTGTGACGGTTCTCCGACATTTTTAGACGGTGAATACACGGTATTTGGGGAAATATTTGAGGGAAAATCTATAATAAAACAGATCGCCGCGGCTTCTCGCGATACATCAGATAACCCTCTTGAACCCCTATTTATGCGTGTTTCTATTATAAAGGAATAATGAAGCATACGAAAAAAAAGGTCGGATTGGCCCTGGGCGGCGGCGGTGCACGCGGTATTGCACACCTGGGTGTATTGCACACTCTGGAAAAGTATGAAACACCTATTGATATGATTTCGGGGACTTCAATTGGTGCACTTATCGGGGCACTTTATGCTTATTATAAAGATGTAAAAAAAATAAGCCGCATGTTTTTTGAAGCCCAGGAATCTCCTGAATATAAAGCACTTAATCTGGATCAAATCGCCCAAAATGCGCGAAGCCAATCTGTTTTTCAGCAAGTAAAAGAAACCTATGCAAATTATTACCTGCAGCATAATATGGGCTTTCTCAAAGCAGAACATACTGAGCATTTTCTGGAAACGCTGTTGGAAGGTATCCGTTTCGACAATTTGCAAATTCCTTTATCCATCACCACAGGAAATATTACCAAAGGCATCGGAGCATGTTTTGAAGACGGTGATATAATTAAAGCTGTTCAGGCCAGTATGAGTCTGCCGATGTGGATGGAGCCGGTTGAAATTAACGGAGATTATTATGTGGACGGTATTGCACATGACGTGGTCCCTACCAAACCCCTTCGCGCGATGGGAGCTGATGTGGTCATTGCTGTTGATGTCTCTCTACGTGAACCGCATCCGGAAACATCTAATGCCATTGATGTAAAACATCTTGCCGATTCCATGGCGGTAAACCGGTCTATTGACTTGTCTTTGGAATATGCAGACTGTATTATTCGCCCGGATACAAAGCAGCTGATGTGGTATGATTTCGATCGATCACCGCAGCTTGTTCGTGCGGGTCGGGAAGCTGCTCAGGCAGAGGTTGTGTATCTTAATAAATTACTATAATATGCTTGCAATTATCTCTTTTATCAAATATTTTAAATAAAGACACATAAATTAAAAAGAAGGACCAAAATATGACAAAAACAAAAAGTCTTATCCTGTTTTTAATTGTCCTTATCGGCTTTTCGGGGTGTTTTGAGTTCAGAATTCCTGAATTTGGTCCCATAATACCCCCAAAAGTAGACGTGGGACCCTATGAATTTTACCTTACCAGTATGACCGTAAACTTTGATACGCTCATGTCATACCTGGGTGATGATCTATCCCTCGACGAATTCCGTGAAACGTATCCTGACGATCCTTCAGGTAATGCGGATTGGTTTGTCATGCGTGATACATTCAATACCGAGTTCGATATGGACATGGGTATGAGCGTTGAACCGGTTTCGAATTCGATTACCCAATCTATGGAATTTACTGAGTTTTCGACCCAAACTTTTGATCTGGCAGAACCCATCGAACTGCAGGATATTATAAATTTATCAGCTTTGCCTGATGGTACTAAGGTCCCCGTTGACTCTGTTGCCATTACACCGGATACATCCTATGTTCATTTCCCCATGGATCGCCAGCGCTTCTCAGCGGGTGAGCTGGAAGTAACCATTGAAAATGATCTAGACTGTGCTCTCGGTACACCAATTTCTATTTCGGTATATGATTCAACAACCGCTTTACCTATACTTAATCCAAGCAGTGAGCCGGTTAAAGTAGCATGGGATAGCCCCATACTGCCGGGAACGGAATCAACGCAAAGTATGTCTCTTGTCGGCGTTGAATTTCCTAAGACTATCATGATCATTACCGAGGGCGTTATTTGTGGAGATGAACCGGATACGCTGACAGTATCTGATGATATGAAAACATCTTCCTTTTCTGCCTCTGGCGCTATAAGCGGACTGGTGGGTGAATTTGTGGAAGGAGATCTTGATCCACAAATTCTGAACGATACCAGTTTTATCGATTTCGGTGACGATCTTGATGATCCGGAAATATCGGTTGATAAGGTATATCTTGATACCAGTCACATTGTCATTGCTATTACCAATACCAGTTCCATCACCGGAAAGATCCTGCTGAATGTCATGTCTCTGGATATATCTAATGATCCCGGTGTCCAGTTCTTTACCACCGACTCCATGACCATTCCATCCAACTCCAATGCAACATACACCTTCGATCTGAACAGCACTTCTGTTATATTAACCGATGACTTTGAATATCACACCTACATTAATATTCCCGGTCAATATGGACAGTTAGATGCTTCCGATGAATTCAGTGTGGATTTTGAATTCTACGGCAAGAATTCCGGTGATGACATCATCGTTAAATCAGTAGATGCTACATTCAGCGATGCGGGATATACCTTTGATAATATCAGCATGGATATCGGCATGGGTGACCTATTCCCGGATGAACTGGCCGGCATTGAAATATCCACTATAGATTTAAGTGTGGATATTGTAACCGATATCACCATTCCTATGACGTTGGATATGAACCTTATCGGAGTAAAGAACAGCGGGGCGGATTCAATTACCTTATCCATATCCCAGCAAATTACCGGTGTTGGCGGAAACAATCATATTGTGTTTACCGGTGCAGCGGATCTGATCAACTTTAAACCCGATTCACTTATTTTCAACGGAGATATCAGCTTGGACGGTTCCGGAAATATGCCCCTGACCCAAACCATATCAATTGAAGGTATGTTTGCTGTACCCTTTCAGTTTAATATTACCGAGCCGCTTTCTTTCTCTCCCGGATATATGGGTATGAAACTCGACAGATTGCCGGCCTTTCTGGATGATTTTACCGGTTCAATTGAAGCACAGATCAATAACTCTTTTCAGTTTGGTGTGGATTTCATGATCCAGATGGCATGCGATACAAACTATTTTGACAATGTCGCTTATATCGATTGTGTCCGAACCATTGCCGATATTACCATACCCGCAATGGATACAACGACACAAGTTTTGGTTCTGACCAAGGAGGATTATGATTTCATTGCAGAAAGCGAGGATTCTACCTGGATTGCAATTGACATTGCTCTCATAGGCAGAGACGATGGACAGCCAACCACCTTCCTGACAACCGACTCGGTTTCCTTACGTTTAAACATTTGTGCTGAAGGAACACTTGATTTTTCAGAGCTTAGTTTTGATACAACTGGAACAGATACATCAGGAGGTGCAGAATGAGACGCGCATTAATATGTTTATTCATTTTCATGATCCCATTTTTCAGTATCGCCCAAGAATCTGCTTCGCCTGAAACTTTCTTTAACGATCTGATAAATATATTATCTCAGGATTCTACCGCAGATTCCGTGAAAGCTCCCGTAATAAAACCGGAAGAAATTGCTCCGCTACCTGCACCAACACCGGACTTACCTGTTCCAAAACCGGACCCCCTGCCTGCG
>JAGLUM010000420.1 GCA_023134755.1 Fidelibacterota bacterium
GAACGCGGCTGGTTTAATGCTGAAGCGCAAAGGGAGGCCCTAAGCACCGTGATTACATCAGATTTTCCTGATGTTTCTGTTCAGGACGTTCTAACGGATTGTCAGGTTTTGTTGGAAAAAACGCGCCAGCACCACCTATACACAATTCTTTCCAATCCGGATATTGAGCAATATCATGAACTTTCACTGAGCGGGTGGCTACGGCATGATAAAGATATTCTGCATGTAAACGGCGTGATTGACTTTCTGTATTGTCACAAAGGGCAATGGGTGGTTGTTGATTTTAAGACCGATACAGGCACGGAACAACTGGACGCCTACCGGCGGCAGATTCAAAGTTATCTGTGGATGGTAAAACAGGTTTACGACATTGATGCTGTTGGAAAATTATATTTTGCAGCTTTGGATGAATGCATTGATATTGCATGGGATGAGCACTATTTTGATACTGTTTTGGATGAACGCGGATATCGCCCCATGTTGCCGGAAGCACAGGTAAACGTAGAATCGTTGCTGCCACTTTTGAATGCTAAAAAGCATGTTTTATTTTGCGCCAGCACCTATCATGCCGGTCAGGTATTTCTTGACTTGGTACACAATGGCTTAATGCGACCGTCAATCACGATCACCACCTTAAACAAGTGGATCCGTCGCAGCCAAATTCGCACATTGTCTGATGATCGATTGCGTTTGATGGTGCAACAGGAAAGCAGATCCACAAATCGTGGATACAGCGATTTTCTGGCGCAGGCACTGCGAGATACGGAATTGAAAAAGGGAACCCTGCTTGCCGAATTTTTTCCTCTGCAGCAACGTGTCAACGCGCTACGAAAAATGGCCGGATACCAATCCTACGCGGAAGTATATCAGGATCCTGAGCTATGGTCTTTTCCGACTGATACTATTATAGGATTTATTGATCTGCCTCCGTTGACACCTTTAGAGAAAAACCTAAGATCTATCATGGAAAAAAATGCTGAAAGTTTTTCTTGTTTACTTATTCCTAAAACAGAACAAACGAAAACCGTTCAATTTATTCAGGCCTTTTCTCCCCGGGAAGAGGTGCTTGCCGTCGCGGATCATATTTTTTCATCCATACTGCCGAAGGAAGATATTCTTATTGCCGTTTCCAGTATGGCAAAATACGCACCGCATATCAAGCGGCTTTTTCCTCCGCTGGGATTACATGCCCGTTTTACCGATACCCGATTGCTAATGGAATTTCCGCTGACCGCCCTTTTGCTGGATTTTTTGAGGATATGCAGCTTGTCCCACTGTGAATGGACAGATATTGCACCTCTGCTACTGCATCCGCTATGTAAGCCAAGTACTGACTTACACTCCTACGATAGTGACGT
>JAGLUM010000421.1 GCA_023134755.1 Fidelibacterota bacterium
GATTCTCTCTCCTACAAAATCGGACAAATGATCATAGTCGGTTTTTATCCGTCTTCGGATTTTGAGGATACGGTATATTACGATATTGAATACCGGAATCTCGGCGGTGTTATTCTTATGGGCTATAATCTAAAAAATCCGTCACAGATCACCGATTTGACCGCAAATCTGCAAAACAGCGCTACGACACCGCTGTTTATTGCAACAGACCAGGAAGGCGGTCTTGTCGCGCGCCTTGATGAAAATAATGGATTCACAGTAACGCCTACCGCCTACTGTTTGGGCACTGTTCTTGATAACGAAGATTCCACACGCAAGTATGCAAAGGAAATGGCGCAGTGGTTGTCTCAAAGCGGTATCAACACCAATCTGGCGCCGGTCGTTGATGTGAATGTCAATCCTTCCAGTCCGGCTATCGGTCACTACGGTCGCAGTTTTTCTGCCGACCCCTATAAAGTTTTCGATCATGCTAATTGGTTTATCTCTGAATTTAGCGACTATAACGTGATCAGCACTTTAAAACATTTTCCGGGTCATGGCTCTGCGGAGCAGGATTCACATGACGGATTTACGGATATTACAAATACCTGGTCCGATATGGAACTCACTCCCTACCGCGAACTTATTTCAGCCGGGTATTCAGATATGGTCATGACCGGTCACCTTTACAATGCGCATCTGGATTCCATCTATCCTGCTTCGTTGTCAGAAAAGATAATCACCGGCTTGTTGCGTGACAGTCTCGAATTTCAGGGCCTTATCATCAGCGATGCAATGTCGATGCGGGCGATCAGCGATAATTACACCTTTGAAGAAGCAGTCGTACTGGCTGTCAATGCCGGTACGGACATTTTATTGTATACCGGCGATGAATATGATAATGCTTCGCGGGTTGCAGAGATCATACGCATTATCCGTAAAAATATTAATGACGGGGTGATCTCGGAAGCCCGGATCGATGAATCCTATGACCGGATCATGGCGCTGAAAGCAGGCATCAACACGGCCATTGCAGCATCTAACCCCGCCCTGCCGGATATATATCAACTGCATGCTTATCCGAATCCCTTTAATGCTTCCACCCGGATCAGCTTTCATATAGATCAGGAAATGAACGAAACGGTTCAAATACGTATTTATTCCTCATTGGGACAATTGGTACAGATCCTATATGTTTCCGTTCATGGTACGGGTAAATATGAGGTTTTCTGGAATGGAACAGCGATGAACGGAAACCCGCTTCCGTCGGGAACCTATCTTTATGTTGTTGATCTTTATAATACATTGCTTAGCGGGAAAATGACATTATTGAAATAATTGTTGAGTATCTGTCATTTCGAACAGTCTTCGTCCCAAATGGTCGGGACTTCGCTCGTCCCCCGAATTATCGGGGGATTCTCTTCGGTCGGAATGACAATAAATAGTTTAGGGGTTTAGGAATTCAGGGGTTAAATTTAATAAAAAGATATAAAATCATGAAAAAACATTTACTATCATTTTTGTTTTTATGTGTGCTTCTGCTCACATCCTGTTTCAGGCCTATTGAAGAAATCATATCCGATGGAGTACAACAACTGGTTATTGATAATGCTTTTTATGTGAATGGCCTGTTCTCATGTAGCATAACATTTGATTATTATGTAACGGAAGATACCTGCAATGTTGGCGGTTTCGCTATCCGTTGGGATGAGCACCGCGGCGGACAGGAAGATTGGTACATCATGCAAAAATGTATACCTGGAGTCCGCTATACAATTCAGCATACTTTCCGGCAAAAGGCAACTATCGCTCCAATCGTTATGATGCAGGGCTATAAATTGAACGATTGCGAAACATATCCTGATCTTATTGCAAGAGATACATTACAAATCAGAACATCAATAAAAACATAGATGGAAAACTTGAATAATGTCAAAAGGAATATTCCGCTTTT
>JAGLUM010000422.1 GCA_023134755.1 Fidelibacterota bacterium
TTCCATAGCCAGATCAGTCTGCCATATTTGGCATCCAGGGCATATAAATAGGTGTTCCATGCACCGAAAATAACCTTTCCATCTGCAATCAGGGGTTTTGTTTCCACATAGGTTTCAATGGTCATAAAATCCCATACAAGTTTTCCTGTACGGGCATTCAAACAGCGAAATTTTCCATCACTGCCGCCAAAATAAACTTTTTTATCATACACTGCCGGATGTGCAACAATGGGAGCCTGTGTTTTATATGTCCATACCATCTCCTCTGTCTGATGGTCTATGCAATACAGCGTCGAATCAGTGGACGTAACATACAGTAAAGTACTGTCAACAGCCGCTTCAGTAAAAATTGGCCCTCCGGTTTTATAGGTCCACAACAGGGATCCATCATCCAGCGACAGTGCTTGAATTAATCCGGAGCGGTTTCCGAAAATGACCTGATCATCTATGAGTACAGCAGCAGCTGTAATGGAATATTCCGAGTCATAAGACCACGCTTCCTCTACCTGCGGATATTCCTCGTTTACCGACATATCCGGCTTCAAAGAAAGGTGTGAATCAGTATAAATGTTCTTTTTCAGCGAAATTTGCAACCATGGCTCCAGATTTTCTTTTTCCATCGGACGACGTTCTACCCAGGTCATAGTATCATTTTCAATACTAACAATATTGTAGCCGCCGGGACCGCCGCGGCTCAAATTTGAACGACCCATGATACCGGTAATATCGGAGTAATCATTATGGCGATTACGGTGTCCGTGTCCGTGCATAATTGCCTGTATATTATAATGCTTGATGATTTCCAGAAAATCATAGGCATTGGTGACAGTATGGTCAATCGGATAATGTGTTATAATAAAAACTGACTGGCGTTTCGGCCACATTCTTTTCAATTGCTTATGAACCCAATTGATATCTTCCCGCGCAATAAATCCTTCTCCCATGCGTAACAACGGTCCTTGACTTACACCAATAAAACGGTAACCGTTATAACTCACGTTAAATTTATCATCGCCAAAAAGTTTTCTAAATTTTTCACCTCCGGATGCAGACCATTTGAGCTCATGGTTTCCAGGAATAATATGATAAGGCATGTTTAATTTATCCATAATAGCTTTTACGGTATCCAGTTCTCCGGCAAAATCATATTCAGTGGCATCTCCGGCAAGAATGACAAAATCGATATTGTCTATACTATTTATATCGTTTACCGTGTTCCGCAAATCGTCAGCACCGATCGCTGTTCCAATATGGGTATCGGCGACAAATGCAAATTGTAAGGGCTGCTGGTTCATGCCGGTGCATGAGATCATGACCAGCACAAGTATCATACTGAAAAAAATATTTGTTAAACGGCGCATATATTTCTTCTCCTTTATATTATCTGTTTATTAATGCACAATACCTGATGTTGTTTCCATTTTTGGTAAACACCGGCGAATGTCGGTAGTTCTATATTGAGCAAAATCTGCCAATGCATCCTTTGCAAGGTAGGGAGTATACAGCCCGTCCTCATTCAGAGTACTGCCACCGGCTTCCAGGAAATACAGATCATTATTTATTTCCACTAAGATACCCATATGTCCGGTCTTAATGACTACATCCCCCGCCTGCATCAAAGTAAGTTGTGTGTCTGTCGGCGTACTTCCCGCCGGAATAGTGGTGATCAATTCTCCCACCTTTCCCATATCTGAAACTTCCAGACGATAATTGTTGGTCGAACCACCACGGCCGCCTCCGTCTGAAATTACCGGATCGGTTTCACAAATATGTTTAAACCCAAAACAGGAAAATGCGGATTCGCTATTTGTGGAATCCAAAATCCCTAGAAGCACTGCCGTTTCATAAGGCGACGCGCCAAAGCCGGAACAATCCATACCAAAACGTTTTGTTGAACGCGTATGACCTTCTACCTGTGGTTGATCGCGGTCCGTAATATCCCCGCCCCAGCGATAATAACT
>JAGLUM010000423.1 GCA_023134755.1 Fidelibacterota bacterium
TGATAAATTATGTCAATCCGGATATTCTGGCCTTAGTAGAAGTAGAAAACCAAAAAGTGCTGGATGACCTCAGAAATCATTTATATCAATATAAAGATTGGAAAATATTTATTCGCCCAGGACCGGATATTCGTGGCATTGATCCGGCATTGATGTATAGGGAAAGCCGCGTTAACCTTGTAAAACATCGCTATTACCCTGTGTTTATAGCCGAACGCGGGTACCATAGCCGTCCAATTATGCGTGTTGATCTTTCACTACATGACAGTCAGGATACAGTATCTGTTTTTATTAATCACTGGTCTTCGCGACGCGGCGGAAAAACCACAACAGATCCTTATCGGCTTTATGCAGCAGATATTTTGCTAACTGCTGTTACTGAAACCCATCAAAAATACCCAAACTATCACATTATTATGATAGGTGATTTTAATGACGGTGCATATGACACCAGTTTGAAATATCTTTACAAGGATACGGATATTCGCTATCTGGAAAAACATCTTCCCCGGGGAGTGCATGGCACCTATTATTATGACGGAGAATGGATTTGTTTTGATCATTTCTTGATATATGATTCCATATCATCCGGGATGTCTGTAAAAGATGTATCTATTGTTGCACCATTTTGGATACGTGAAAAACGAACAAACGGTCCCTTGCGTTTTTACAAAGGTATTAAAATTTTGGGCGGTTATTCCGATCATTTTCCCATTTGTTTAAATCTTAGTTTTAATAGAAAAAGTGTTGAATAATATCCACATGAATACTAAATTCTTTCTAAATTAAGAGCGAACATGAAAACATATATATTGGCAACACGTAATCGAGATAAAATTAAAGAGTATAAAGATAAATTGAGCTGTACCATTCAATTAAAAACAATGGATGATTTTCCAAATTTGCCTGATGTCGTGGAAGACGGCAGCAGCTTGCGGGAAAATGCATATAAAAAAGCCCGTGAAATTCATCAATATACCGGATTACCCACAATTGCAGATGATACCGGATTAGAGGTTGATGCCCTGAATGGCGCACCGGGTATTTATTCAAGCCGCTTTGCCGGTGATACAGCAAGCTATCAGGACAATGTTATAAAATTATTAAACAATTTAAAGGAGATTCCTTCGGAACAACGTAGCGCCCGCTTCCGTACAATCATCGCTTTTGTCGATGATACAGAAGAATGGGATGTTGATGGCGTTGTTGATGGATTAATATTGAATGAACAGAAAGGTACAGGCGGTTTTGGCTACGACCCGGTATTTTATTATAAACCATTGCAAAAAACATTTTCTGAATTAGATATTAAAGAAAAAAATGAAATTAGTCACCGAGGAAAGGCAATAACTGCCCTTATAAACACACTAAAGAAAAAAAATCATATTTAACGGGAGGATATGTCCGGACCATTTTGTTAAAGTTTTGATATTGGAACATGAAAAGAGGTGCTTATTAAGGCATTAAGACAGAAGCGAGGAATTATTCTTGGTCTGGTCATTGTCATGGCATTCACCCATTTAATGGGAGAAGCAGCAGAGTATTCCCCGAAATTTTCATATCGCTATCAAGTGCAGAATTTTACTGTAGCATTTTCAACATCTCCATCCGGTTTTTCCCGCGGATATGAAAATAAAATGAATCCTATATCTGTCAATTTTCCCAATATATTTTCAGAAATTAAATTATATGAAGTTAGCAATGATTCCGGAGATGTTCTTATTGTATACGAAAAAATTGGGGACAATTATTTAAGCATTCCGCGTTATATCCCATTTCGTGATTATTATCGAACAAAAGTCCGCTATGATCTGGATAATTTATGGTATACCAAAGTTGCAATGACTGATACCATGTATTTTATTGATCCTATCAAACAACAAGCAAAAAGTCAATCATTGGAAATTATCGGTGCTGATATCGCCGGGCAACGTGTTTCACTTCGTATTCGTGGACTTATTTCTATTACGGGAAAATACAATCAGCAAAACAATTCTATTATGGCTACCGGCAATATGGAAACTGAGCAGCGGAATTTTTTAATGGACCAAACTCAGCAATTCACCATCGAGGGGAAAATTGGAGATCGTATTACCATTTCGATTGATGAAGACAGTGAGCGCGACTTTGAATTTGAAAACGCTATTAAAATAGATTATCGTGGGAAAGAGGATGAAATTATCCAACGTGCTAATTTTGGAAATATCGGATTGTCACTTCCTGGGACCCAGTTTGTTACAGGATCATCATCATCCAGTGGATTATTTGGTGGAAAAGCAATAATGAAATTTGGACCGATAGATGTTACTGCAATAGCCTCATATGAGAAAAAAGACAGTAAGAAAAAATCATGGGGTGGCAGCTCAGATGATGATGGTGGATCCAAGATCAAGATCTTTGATTACGAATACAAGCGAAACATATATTTCTTTGTTGATAATTTTTTTCGATCAGAAATGTATCCTTATGATTTACAAAGCGGAAAATTTACCTATTCGGATGTTATTGAGGATTATGATATTTATATCAGCTGTAATGAGCGTGAAGATACAAAGATCAGGGCCGTTGCTTATGTCGAAATATCTCCAAACGGAACTCCCACCGTTGTTATGGCGCATCCCGAAGAAGATGTAGCAGATTCAATTTATTTTAGAAAGCTTGAAAAACCAACAAGCGATCAATATGGTGAATACGAAATAAACCCCTATCAGGGATATATTCGTTTGAATGTAGGTCTTAGCGATGATAATATTCTTGCAATCGCTTATAAAACCAGCAGTGGTAAGAAATACGGAGATTTGGCAAACGGAAAATTTTTGAAGGTTATTAAAGCGGAAAATCCCAAACCGAGCTATCAGACCTGGAACCTGGAAATGAAAAACATCTATAATTTAAAAGCTCGGAATATTGAAAAAGATGGTTTTGATTTAAAGATTTATTATAACGGATCAAACCAACCTATGGAGTTTGTGGATGGTGTACCTTATCTGCAATATTTCGGATTGGATAATTATAATCAAAACGGTGTTCCGGGACATGATGGTAAAATTGATGTTACCCCCGAGGGACTTATTGTTGATTTGAGCCGCGGAGAATTATGGATGCCCTATATTTTGCCATTTCAAAGTCCCCCGGAAAATAACACCAGTGAAGGTATTTATAATGACTCATTATCATCAATTGATGATAATAAACTACCGTCAGCTGAAGAAATTTATACCAGCCCC
>JAGLUM010000424.1 GCA_023134755.1 Fidelibacterota bacterium
GGCTACGCCGGACAAATAACTTCTAACTAAGATTTAGAGAAAGATTTTTATAAGTTCATCAATATTATAAATATTAGTCAACCTATAAATCACCTGTGTTCCCTTGCGTTTACCTTTAATGATGCCAACAGCTTTCATCTTTGCAAGATGTTGTGAAACTGTTGCCTGGGGAATATCTAAACAAGTTTGCATACTTCCCACATTGGAAGGACCGCTTTTAACCAACCCCCGCAGAATACATAAACGAACCGGGTGAGCAATTGCCTTTAAAATCTCAGCTTTTTGTTCGAGTATTTCATATTCTTTTTTGTCAACCATTTTAAGTTCCTTTCTTTGATTTGTTATTTACTAATATATATACCCTACTTACTGATGTCAAGAATAATATATGATTACTATTTTCGAAAAATATATTTATATTATTCCTATTATTATTTAGGGAGTATTTGCAATGAAGAAAAATACCTTGCTTATTATTACAGCTATTTTAGCAATAATTGGAATTATTTACAGTATTACAGCATTTGATAAAGCGTTTCCTATCGTTAATGTACAAATTACAGCAGATAGGCATGATATTTTGCATAAAGCTGATTCTTTGACACAGGAATTTACCTTAATGGATTCCTCCCACCGCTCTGTGGTCGGTTTTAATACAAATGAACATTTCAAGAATTTTGTTGAACTGGAAGGCGGTGGTGTTGAGGTTTTTCAGGAGATTGTCGACGCCGGTATGTATTATCCATATACCTGGTCAGTGCGCCAATTTAATATTAACGAAATACACGAACTTGAATATATTTTTTCTCCCGCCGGTATGTTTTTGGGATTTAACCGGGTGCTGGCGGACAGTCTTCCAGGAAAAGATATTCCGGATTTTGATATTCAGCGTGATCTTGTGCTGCCGGAAGGCATGGCTCTGTTGTTTCCCGATATTACGCAATATACACTAATAGAAAAAAGCTCGGAATTGAAAGAAGGCGGCCGCCGCGATCATATTTTTACCTATGAACGCGATGATGCGGCTGTTGGAGATGCCCGTTACCGGCTTAAACTGGGAATAAGCGGGGATAAACTGACCATAATTTGGCCAGGTGTAAAAATCCCCGAGGCTTTTGATCGCCATTACGAGGAAATGCGCTCCGCGAACAGTACCATTTCGTTTACCGGGCAAGCCATTACGATCATTTTATATGGATTTATTGGTATCGGAGTTGCTCTGTTCTTTATGCTGCGCCGGAAAACCCTTTTATGGCGGCCTCCGCTGAAATGGGCAATTACTATTGGTATTGTTGTATTCCTGGCATATTTGACTACAATATCTTTATCATGGTTTAATTACGATACCTCCTTGTCCATGAATCAATTTATTTTTCAGCGGGTGATGATGGCATTGTTTAACGGACTATTAATTGGGGTACTATTTTTTGTTTCCGCTTTGGCAGCTGAGGGACTTGACCGGCAGGCTTTTCCGAAGCATATCCAGTTCTGGAAATCCTGGTCACCCACGGTAGGTGCATCCCGTGAAGTGATGCGTCATACCATATTTGGATATCTGTGGGCTCTTTTCATGATCGGATTTGTTACCTTTTTCTATTGGATAACCAACAACGTATTTAACTGGTGGAGTCCGGCAGAAAATATGGTAGACCCGAATGTTCTGGCTTTACCGTTGCCATGGCTGCTACCGGCAGCTAATTCCCTGCAGGCCGGTTTTTGGGAAGAATGCCTTTTCCGCGCGATTCCGCTTGCCGGCGCTATCGTGATAGGTAAAAACTTTAAGAGAAAGGGATTATGGATTGGTATTGCCTTGGTTCTTCAAGCCGCAATATTTGGTTCCATGCACGCCAATTATGCTCAGCAACCGGCCTATGCCCGGATTGTTGAAATGCTGATTCCCTTTGTGTTATATGGTTTGATCTATATAAACTGGGGTTTATTACCGGTGGTTATTTCCCACTTTGTATTTGACATTGTGCTGATGGCAATGCCCCTTTTCATTCTTTCGGCGCCGGGAATATGGGTACATCGTATATTCGCAATTCTGGCAGCTCTGATCCCGCTGCTGATAGTTGGTTTTCTCCGCTTACGGGCGGGTGCCTGGTATGATATCCAGGCAAAAGATTACAATGCAGGCTATAAAGCACCCAAAACAGCTAAAAAAGAAGAGAAAAAGGAATCGTCAGATACTATAAAACATGACCATAAATCCTTTCCTGTCTTTTTTGCCATTATTATTGCAATTATCGGGAGTGCATTATGGGCACTACTTACACCATTTGAACAAGATATACCTAAACTGAAAATCGACAAGCATGAAGCACTCATAATCGCTGACGCATTTATGGAACAGCACTATACCGGTAATGATTCAGTGGAACTTAAACCCTATATTCGGGCAAAAACAGGGTTTAACCAAAATAGCCGTTTTGTCTGGGAGTATAGTGACAAACAAACTTTCAGGGATCTGTATGTGACGACATTAACCTCCAATCATTTTGTTATTGCCTATAAAACCTTTGAAGGGGATATTGAAACCCGCGCCGAAACCATTACCGTTCGTGTTGGACATGATGGCAATATTCTAAGTTGGTCACACCATATTCCGGAAGATCGTCCCGGGGCGGCATTATCTGAATCAGAAGCACGTGCCCTTGTAGAAGCAGAGATCGAAAAACATTTCGGGATTTCCATTGATGCTCTGGAATCAGTGCAGATAAAACCGGAAAAACTGAATGCGCGCACAGACTGGCAGTTTATTTACCGGGATATGAATACCGGACTTAAAGAAGGAGATATTCGCTATATTGTGACATTGGCCGGAGATGAGATCAGCGGGATGAATACAGATGTGCATGTCCCGGAATCCTGGGAACGTGAACAGAAGAAGAAAAGCATTCAGAAAACCGTAGTGAAAGCAATTTCCAGTGTGATAAAATTTGGTATGCTTATCACTATTGTTATCATGGGAATTGTAGCCTGGACACGTAAGCAATTTAACTTCAAGATATTCTTGCTGTTCTTTATCGGCTTTTTTATTTTTTCATTGATTGAGACAGGCTTAATGACAAACGCGCAGTTTGGTCAATTTCCAACTTCGGAACCCTGGGGTAACCTTGTCCTGGTATTTATTCTTGTTCTGATCCTGGGAGCGATATTCAGCGGTTTTCTGTATGGTATTTCCACGGGATATCTGGCACGGCTGCCTCTGCCCATACATCGAAACGATAACATGATCTGGTTCAAAGGGATCAGTTTGGGACTATTGCTTGCCGGTGTAACGGCCTTTGCGGAGGGCGGTGTATTAAAGGCGATGCCGAATGCAGTATCGTTGGGAGATATTGACTCCCTGGCACCTGTTTTGTCATCCATTGTTAACGGAATTGAAAATTACTTTATTCTTTTAATCCGCCTAATGGCACCCTTTGTTATTGTGAACCGTCTGACTAATGCATGGAATAAAAATAAAGTAGCGGCACTGATCATCTTGTTTTTATCCGGATTTATGATTGTTGGAGATCTTTCTATCGGATGGTGGTTGCTGGGAGGAAGCGTAGCCGGATTAGTCATGATAGGGCTTTACATGTTCGTTTTGCGGTATAATATGATCTATATTCCAATTATGCTGGCTACCGGTATTATACTAAATGCTGTTCAATATTTTATTGTAGACCCTGTTGCATACAGCGGAACACATGCACTAATAACAATAATTATTACTCTGATCGCAGTATTTTTTGCAGTATGGAAAATGTATCGTCTGCGTTTGTTGCAACCGAAATAAGAGCATTAGCAAGTGATATAGATTATAGCTAGTAAGATTCTGACAACAGGTTATATAAAAATCTTGAGTCAAGTTTTCTTGATTATTTTCCCAAATTGTACCCATAATAATGTGACATGTAACACCGATTATTAAAAAAAACTTGAGGCAAGTTTTTATAAAAACAAGATAGATAAAGGGAATGATCGCATTATTGGTGTAAAATGGGCTAAAAAAACTTGAGGCAAGTTTTTTCAATTCTCTTTTCTTTCTCTTTTTCATTATCAATTATCAATTGTCAATTATCAATTGTTTTTTACTGAAATTGCCTGTAATTTTTAAGACCATGTACATACGTAAACGAACATATTTTATTATTGCATTCATTTTGGCTCTGTTCAGCGCTACGGCTTCCGGAGAGATCTTTCAGGGTATGCAGAATAAGTGGAAAATCGGACCCGAGTATAAAATCGACTATATCATCAAACCCAGTTCTGAATCTGGAAAAGGTGAGTTAGACCTGCGCTTAAGCATTCCATACGATGAAATATTATTTGTTAAAAAAGGTGCGAATTTTAAAGGCCGCTTTGACATTTCCATTATGATATTTGAAGAAGATGAACAGCGCATCAGTGAAAGCTGGATAGAAAAATTGTCGTTAAATGAATTTAAAATAACCAATTCACGTAAGAGAGCTTTTAACATACAACGCAATTATCAGCTGACACCAGGGAAATACCGTCTGGAAGTGTTAGTGACAGATCTAAAAACCCAAAATCGCCGTAAGCAGGTAAAAGAAATTGACATGTCGCACCTGAATGTGGGTCCCTGGATGCTTGGTGACCTTTATATCCTTGAAGATAGAATTATTGAAGGGAAGAACAGTGATATGCCGGACGCGGTATATGTAGGATTTGTAGCATCCGGAGTGAAAGGTGAACACACATTTACTTATACGCTGTTTTCCGGAGATAAACCGATCAAACAGGGCAAATTTAACGTTGTTCTCAAAGCTGAAAAGCACGAGTACTGTTTTCCGGTCCGAACCAGTGATCTTAATTATAATAAATATCTTCTGGTACTGGAAACCCATATTGACGATCAGGAATATCAACGCAAAATACCTTTTCGCATAAAGTGGGGAGAAATGAGTATATTAGTTCCAAATTTACCTGATGCTATTGAACAGATGCGCTATCTGTCCCATACGGGATATTTTCCGCTACGCACCTATAAAAAACTTCAGAATGCCGGCGCAGAAGAACAGAAGGACTTTTTCACAGAGACCTGGAAAAAAATAGATCCGACACCCGACACAGAACGAAATGAGCTTATGAATGAGTATTATTATCGCGTGCATATAGCTAATCAGCGGTTTTCGGGACACCGTGAAGGATGGCGCAGCGATCCGGGGATGGTCTACATCATCTATGGTGAACCGGATGCCATTGAAGAACATCATATGGAAATAGACAGAAAACCCTACATGATCTGGTATTATTATACTGTCAACCGCAAATTTATGTTTGTGGATTACACCGGATTTGGTGATTATCAATTATCAGAACCCTTAAGTGAATATTAATGGATAAGTACAGAAAGAAAATCGATAAGATCGATGAACATCTGGTTGAGTTACTTGATCAGCGTATGGGCTTGGCCTTTGAACTCGGAAAAATAAAAAAAGAAAAAGGTCTGCCGGTAAATGTTCCGGAACGTGAACAGGAAATTTTTGATAAGCTGAAAGCTCTACCAAAAGAAACTATCCGGGATGATGAACTTGAGGAACTCTTTGAGCGCATTATCGCCATCGGCCGCCGTCACGGCAAACGTGCAACCCGTTAATGTATCATTATGATTCATATTGACATAACACATTCACTGATTGTATGGATAGCGTGCTCTGCGTTATTTGTCTTTAGTATCTTTTGGACCATTCGCCATTTTAAAAATACTTTTTATCCTTTAGGTATCCGCACTTTGCTTGCTGTGCTTCGATGGATTGCACTGCTTTTTCTTATTCTTATTGCAACAGATATGAAAATAACCCGGACCCGGCAGCTTCAGCGAGCTCCCGCTATTGCGTTTATCTGGGATTTATCCGGCAGTATAGCGGCGACGTCACCCTTTACCGTGACGGATGTTTTACAATCCGGCAGCTATCGCTTTCTTCGCAGGGAAACCAAAGTGGAACATATTGTAAACATGGAAAAGCCTGAAATTATTACAGAATCTGCCCTACGTCGGAAGATGATTGACGGGGCATTTACAGATTGTGGAAAGCTGCTTCGTTTCGCCGAGGAACAGTCAACGTACCGGCAATGTGTATTAATTTCCGATGGGCAAAGTTATTTGGGTGAATCACTGGGGCGTATCCGGCTATCGGATAATCTCAAAATTTATACTATTGGAGTAGGGGAGCCGGTCTCGAAGGGCGTACCGTCCCTGCAGTCGGTACATTATCCGGAGTATATCACACAAATAGATTCAGCAGAAGTCAGCTGGGTTATATACAATATATCCGATAAGGAGCTACAAGGAGATATTTTAATAAAAGACGGTGAAAAGATCCTCTACAAATATCCTGTTGAAATAGCAGCACAGCGCATGCAGGAGTTTGATCATTTATTTCTTCCGCTCAGAGAAGGCGGTCACACTTGGACATGGAATTTTAGTGATGGAATAACATCCACGCATTTTGGCTCACAAACCGTATATGTGCATCCTTCCCGCGTTCGGGTGGTCTGTGATGCGGATCCTCCGGATGAGGATATTGCAATGGTATCAACGGTATTATCCCAATCGGATCGTTATGTACTGTTCAAACGAGATGAATGGGAGCAGAATTATCCCGGAGAAAAACCGGACTTGCTGATCCAGACCTGGCATTCTGAGCATCAGCCGCAATATTTTTCCAATGTTCCCGCAGTTCTATTTTACCGTCAACCGGGAGATTTGTATAGGTCTGTGTCTGCCTTTCAAATCACAACATACCGGCCTTATGTGATGATAACACCGGACCCAAATCGAAGCAATCAATTATGGAAGCAAGTACCGCCTCTTTTTATTTTGCCGTATTCCGGGAGCGGCACTACGGTACTAAGCATTGGATCCGGACAGCCTGTTATTGTGGAAGATGCCGAAAATCAACGCATCCTCATTCTCGCCGCCGGCCTTTGGCGCTGGCAGCTTGCCGGATATCAAAAACCCTGGGACGGATTGTACCGCCATCTTATTGAGGAAATGGTGTGGGAAAGTCTGAAACAGTATCAACAGGGATTTATTGCTTTGGATAAAAAACAATATGTGGGTACACAATATATACCTCTATATTTTACAGTGAATATTAAAAATTGGGATTTACTCGATGCGGCATCTGCACAGGTCAGTATATCCGTATACGATACTGCATTCTCAGAAATTCGGCGTGAGGATAGTGGTCTGAAACCACGAATAACCTCATCCCTTACCCTTTCGGATACCGGTACCTATTTTATTACTGCCCGTATTTTTGCCTCCGGAAAACACATTGAAAGCGATACGGCATATTTGCGCATCACCGCGAGTGATTTTGAGATGAATGCTCTTGGTTGTGATGCCGCCGTACTGAAACAGTTAAGTAATAATCATCACGGCAGCTATGTACACCTTGATAATATTGACAGTCTGCGCAATATTATTTCTACAGAAAAGCAATGGATTACAGAATCACAAATTTTTCTTGCACGGCATTCAATTCTTTTCTTTGTATTGATGTTTCTGGCTATATGTGCTGACTGGATTCTTCGTAAACGGTACGGGGGAAGTTAGCGGCACGGATACACACAAAAAACGTGTAATAATAAAAACAAAAAATAACAATTATTTTTGAAAAACTATTTGCAGCAGATAAATAATGTGTTATATTTCTTGGCTTTTTGAATTGATGCGCCACTATAGCTCAGCTGGTAGAGCGACGGTTTTGTAAACCGTTGGTCGCGGGTTCAATTCCTGCTAGTGGCTCCAGGAATATGGGTCAGTGGCCGAGTGGTCAATGGCATCAGACTGTAAATCTGACGGCGTAAGCCTACGGTGGTTCAAATCCATCCTGGCCCACATTTGCGGGTGTAGATTGAACAGCTACTTGCCACTCGCGTTTTTTTGATATGCGAGTGTAGTTCAATGGTAGAACATCAGCCTTCCAAGCTGACTACGTGAGTCCGATTCTCATCACTCGCTCTGAGTTGTTATTTGGCATATGCCTGGGAGAGTTCAATAAAGAACTCGAATGGACCAGAAAACAAGCCGCAAGCTATTCAGCCTGCAATCGCGTGTTTTCGGTTGCAGGCTTTTTTTATGCCCATGTAGCACAGATGGTAGTCGCGCTTCCTTGGTAAGGAAGAGGT
>JAGLUM010000425.1 GCA_023134755.1 Fidelibacterota bacterium
TCAATCCTGAAAATATCCTGATTTATGACGTAAATGGTTTGCTGCATCCGGAACGGACCGATTTGTACGATTACCAACAGCCTTTTGCCAGGGAATCGCAAGCCCACAATTTAGCGGATGGTTTAAAAGACGCGGATGTTTTTATCGGCGCTTCGGCAGGAGGGGTTCTGAACCTGAAAATGATTCGTTCCATGAATCGGTACCCTATCGTTTTTGCCCTGGCTACTCCCGACCCGGAAATTGGTTATGAGGAAGCTAAAGGCAGCCGTCAGGATGTAATAGTAGCTACTGGTTTGGATCAATATCCTAACGCGGTTATGGACATACTAAGCTTTCCTTATATATTTCGCGGCGCACTGGATGTGCAAGCCGGAGCTATTACGGAAAACATGATGCTGGCTGCTGCCCGTGCTCTGGCTGATTTGGCCCGGGAGGAACTGGTAGAGGAGGTCGAACGGGCATATGGTCACGGACACTTTAGCTTTGGCCCGGAATATCTTTTGCCTAAAGCGATTGATCCGCGCATTTTAGTAAGGGAATCCGCTGCAGTTGCCCGTCAGGCCATAGAGGATGGGGTGGCAAATCTTAAAATGGAGAGTGAGGCATATGAAGACAATTTGGCCGTCCGTTTAGGCACAGGACGGGAAACGTTACGTTCATTAATTATGCGGGCGCGCCAAAAATCGCTTAGAGTGGTCTTTTCAGAAGGAAGCAACGAAACTATCCTGCGCGCATCGGGCATTTTAATAGACGAAGGTATCGCAAAACCCATTTTGTTAGGCAACGAAGAAGAAATCCGCCGTGAAATTGATCTGCTGGGTCTGGATTTGAGCGGCGTAACCCTGATCGATCCAGCACGCAGCCAGTATTTTGAAGAATATGTTGACGAATATTTTGCCATGCGCCGAAGACGCGGCGTTATGCGTGCCACGGCCGTTCAGCATATGAGCCAGCGGGATTATTATGCCGCTATGATGGTGCA
Source organism: Fidelibacterota bacterium (assembly GCA_023134755.1). Taxonomy (GTDB): domain Bacteria; phylum Fidelibacterota; class Fidelibacteria; order Fidelibacterales; family Fidelibacteraceae; genus M50B103. The sequence continues at coordinate 983 of JAGLUM010000425.1, forward strand.
CAAGGGCCATGCCGATATGATGATTGCCGGTTATTCTACCCATTATGTTCAAAGTTTGCGTACGATTCTGGAGGTTATAGGAACTGCGCAGGATATCAGGCATATTTCCAGCTATTATCTTATTCTGCTGCCGAAAGACGTGGTCTCACTGGCTGATTGCACCGTAAATATTAATCCAGACGCCGAAGATCTTGCCGAGATCGCCATTCTGGCTGCAATGAAATGCCGTTCGCTGGGTTTTGAACCACGCGTGGCCATGCTGTCTTTTTCCAACTTTGGCAGCGTGGATCACCCTAACACGATCAAAGTTCGCCTGGCCACGGAAATGGTGAAAAAACGCTATCCTGATCTGGAAATCGACGGTGAAATGCAATTATTCGCTGCCCGCGATTTGGCGCTGCGCGAAAGTTATTTCCCTTTTTCCACTTTAAAATCGAATGCCAATGTTCTGATCTTTCCCGATCTGCAGTCCGGCAACCTGACCCTGCATTCATTGCAGTATATGGCCGAAGCGATACCGATCGGTCCAATGCTGATGGGAACACGCCTGCCGGCTCATTTAATACAGTATGGGGCAACCGTGGAAGAAGTCGTGAACCTGACTACCGTATGCGCTGTTGACGCCGCCGCGATAAAAGAGGATAAGTAATTTCAGGAAATCAGTGATCTATATTTTGCAGAATATATTTAAAAAGTTAAAGTATACAATAATGTGGAAAGCAATATGTTTTCGGATAATATGAGGTCCGAACAACAAATCCAAAAAATTATGGATGTACAGCTTACCGTGCTTTATGACAGCGTTTCTATGGATCACGATATGCAGACCGGGATCGGTTTTTCCTGTTTTATCCAGGTTGGGAATATTAAAATCCTTTTTGATACCGGCAGTGACGGGTTGATTTTGCTGGAAAACATGAATAAACTGGGCATTGATCCTCGTTCTATTCAACTTCTTTTAATCTCTCACAGCCGTCTGGGCAACATTGGCGGATTAGAAGATTTTTTAAATCTAAACCGGGATGTATCGGTTTATATCCCTGATAAATTTCCTGCGCTTTTGGCTGAGAACATAGAAATATTCACAAAAAAAGTACACCGTGTTCTGTCTGTAGAAGAACTATACCCCGATGTATTTTCGCTTGGCGAATTTTTAGGAATATTCAGGGAACAAGCCATAGCTATCCGATCGTCAAAAGGAATTATTATTGTTGTTGGCTGCGCGCACTACGGTATTGAAGCAATCCTTCAAAGGACACGAGAATTCTTCCCGGATGAATCCATCTTTATGGTAGTGGGCGGATTTCATTTTAGCGGCCTGGGTAAAGAAGAAAAATATAAAATTATAGCCGATTTTCAGAAGTATAAAGTACGACATGTGGCCGCCTGTTTTGGTTGTGAGGAAACAGGCCGCAAAATACTCCAGCGTGTTTATGATAAAAATTATATTCCCTTAGGTGCCGGTGGCTCGATCACAGTTAAAGCAAATAAAATTTAGTAAGGTGAAGAAAATGGAATTTTTCAGGAAGACTGATAATCCGTACAGAGAAGGTGTACCGGTTCCGCATCTTCTTTAATTAAAGGGAAGCGGGATACGTCAATAAAAAAGTTGTCTGCATTATCATCGTTTACATCCGACACTTCTCCGACGATCACCGTTCCTTTTCCCTCGGCGCCGTAAAATTTATGGCAGAGATACGGTACCAGGCAGATACTTTCACCGGGTGTCAGAACGACACGCTCGCCGGGTTGACAGTCTCTTCGGATGCCATCGATAGAGACCGAAAAAGGTTCATCAAGGAATTCCAGATTATCATTAGATCTGTACAATTCAAGAACCAGATTTCCTCCGCTGCGGTTGATTATGTCTTCGCGTTTTTTCTTGTGAAAGTGGTACGGGGTTAACTGTTTCTCTTTGACAATCATTATTTTCTCGGCATAGGTTTTGGGATATTTTTCCGGATTATTATAATTGCCGTTACGAATGGTAAACAGGAGGAGTCCACAGTTTTCAAAATCACCGATACCGAAATCGGTGACATCCCAGCCCAAGCCATTATCGCGGATTTCGTCAATTTCAGAACCTTTGGTTTTCCATTCTTTGGGCGGCCAATAGGC
>JAGLUM010000426.1 GCA_023134755.1 Fidelibacterota bacterium
GTGATGCCGGCAGGAAGTCTACCGCCAAATCCCTCCGAGCTGCTGGGCTCAAAATCCATGAAGGAGCTCTTTACTCAATTACTGAAACAGTTTGATAAAGTATTTTTTGATGCACCGCCGCTGATGGCAGTGACAGATGCCGCCTTAATGGGTACCTTAACTAACGGTATATTATTAATTGCCCGTGCAGGTGAAGCACAGAAAGAAGTAATTGTCCACTTGCAGCAGGAAATGAAAAATACAAGAATCAATATTGCAGGTACCGTCCTGAACGATGTAAATCCGAAAAACACATCCAGCGGATATTATTATTATTATCAACGATACTATTTTGATAAGTATTACGGTGAGAACACAAAATAGTGTATAGGTATAACAATGCCCGGTCACATATAACTGGGCATTGTTTTTTATAAATTAATTATCTAATTGGCAAATTAAGGAAGATTATGCCATCATCCAAATCAAAGAATAAATGGCTTGAGACTACACATCAAACCTTTTGTCAAAAACGTCCGGAACGACGTGATTCCTTTAAAACAATGTCCAATGTTGTTATTGATCCCCTTTATACTCCGGAAGATGTAAACGATGATTTTGAAAATACAATTGGATACCCAGGTGAATATCCCTATACACGGGGTGTGTACCCGACGATGTATCGCGGACGTTTATGGACCATGCGCCAATATGCCGGGTTTGGAGATGCGAAACAATCAAATGAACGCTATAAATATTTATTACAGAATGGACAAACAGGTTTATCTGTCGCCTTTGATTTACCAACCCAGATAGGGTATGATTCAAATAATTCTATCTGTGACGGGGAAATAGGCAAGGTTGGTGTTGCCATTGATTCCCTTGCAGATATGGAAGTGCTATTTGACGGCATTCCCTTGGATAAGGTATCTACCAGCATGACCATCAATGCTCCTGCATCTGTTTTACTGGCGATGTATATTGTTGTGGCAGAAAAACAAGGTATTACTGCTGATAAATTGGCAGGCACTATTCAAAATGATATTTTAAAGGAATATATTGCCCGCGGCACCTATATTTTTCCACCAAAAGAATCGATGCGCCTGGTAACGGATATTTTTGAATACTGTTCAAAACATGTCCCAAAATGGAATACCATTTCAATTTCAGGATATCATATTCGCGAAGCCGGATCAACCGCATCACAGGAAATTGGATTTACTTTGACTGATGGTATTGCATATACAGAAGCAGCCCTAAATGCCGGTATGGATGTGGATGAATTTGCCGGCCGCTTATCCTTTTTTTTTAACGCCCATAATAATCTTTTTGAAGAGGTTGCAAAATTTCGTGCCGCACGCCGTCTTTGGGCAAAAATCATGAAAGAACGTTTTGCTGCGAAAAAAGAAAAATCTATGATGCTGCGTTTTCATACACAGACTGCCGGATCCACTCTCACAGCACAACAGCAAGATAATAATATTATTCGTGTAAC
>JAGLUM010000427.1 GCA_023134755.1 Fidelibacterota bacterium
GACAATTCTCCGTCTGAAACCAATACTTTTACTGTACGTTCACCAAACCAGTTCATTACAGGTTCAATGTGAAGATCATTGTTAATGACATTTAATGATAGGGAATCATGTCCGGAGAAAGTCCATATCAGGTCTTCATAGGATGTGTTCGGATCCGTAACAAGAGAATTTATATTCATTAAGGTATCCTGATCCTCGTTAATATGTATGCTTGGAAATTCACTGAGTGTTGGACCTGAAGTAATAACCCGAACAATCCCATTTTCATAGGAACTCATGATATTTTCAGAAGCACTATTGCCAATAATGACATTGTCTAAAGAAAAGGGATAATTCCCCATCGTTCCATCTGCTAAAAACTTTACGGAAACAATGACACCTTCTTCCCCACTGAATGCTTGCTGAGATAAAGAATAAGAAAAAATACTTATGATATTGCCGCTCTTTTCCTGTGCGGTTAAACTATGGTCGCCGGCACGATCGGAGAGAACAACCGCATCAAGATAAGTGAAATTATCCGCAAATTGCAAATCACATTGAAATGCAACAAATGTTTCATGGTTTTCGATGCTGATATCCACCCAACCGGTATCGTTGCGTACAATGATAGAAGTATCTATACGCATAATATTGGGAATAAATGATGTCGCAGATAAGGAAATATCATAAGGATCCTCATCAGGGTCATTACTTCGTATTCTTAATGTTGAATTAAATACTGCCTCACTACTATGGTGAAAAGAAACCGGAATTTGTGTGTTCTGACCCGGTGGTAAAATAACAGGTAATACTTGATCTGTAAAAAAATGTGCATCATAAAATATCAGATTACTGATATTAAGTGTATCTATTCCCTGATTATAAATAGTTGTTTGTAAAGTCAATGTGTCGAATACCGATACATTACCAAAATTTAATGAAGATGGATTTACATAAATATCAGGAGCAGCGATTTCCAACGTCCCATTATAATCATCACTGATAATGTTATTGGATTCTAAATCCCCGATCACAGGGTCGACAAAATTCAGAGAATAATATCCGCCCTCACCATCTACCATAAAATCAAGTGTGACAACATCCCCGGAATTTCCGGTAAATGCGGAATTTGTCGTTGAATAAGCCACAATACGTACATTCCCATTTTCCAAAGTAGAAGCGGAAACAACATGATCTGATTTCCGCTCTGTTAATTCTGCAGAACCGGATACAAAATGAAGCGCCTCCGGGATATCTAAGTCAAAAGAAAAAGCCACAAACTCTTCCATGTTCGAAATATCAATGGATAGTGTGGATACATGACCGCTACGCCCGAACATGTTATTTATATCAAGTTCATTAACTGCATACGCGATTACAGATAAATCAACTGATCTTTCCGGTTCATCAGGGTCATTACATTGGATTCTGACTTGTTTGTTATATGTCCCCTTATTATTAGAAGTAAATCGAATGCTAACAGATCGCGAACTACCGGCAGTAATAGTAAAATTTGTATCACCAATGACTTCAAAATCGGGAAAATCCGTATATATCCTGCTTATCAATAAATCACGATTTCCTGTATTATTGATATTAAAACTTTTGTCAGATGTCTGTAGTAATGGAACCCGTCCATAATTCAATGATACCGGGTTAATATCTATATCAGGAGCCTGGATGGTAATTATTCCATTAATAACATCCGTAAGGATATTTTGAGATTGAGCATTTGCAATAGTAACATTTTCTAAATTAAGATTATAATTCCCAGGAACTGTTCCAAGTTTTACCTTGAATGTAAGTACTTCACCGGAAGTACCGCTAAATTCAGTAAGTGTCATAGAATAAGAAAATATTGTGAGTACACTGAAATCTGAAATATTTGCAACCACCTGATGATCAGATGACCGCTCTGAAAGAAATGCAGTATTCTCAACATACTCCAGTTCATCAGGAAGTTCGATATCAAACTGAAAGCCGACAAATGGATCACTATTGCTAATGTCTATTGAAACAGTAACAGTATCATTCGCTAACCCTGATACGTTACTTACCGCCATAATATTTTGGGCATAGACAAAAGACATTATTCCAAGTA
>JAGLUM010000428.1 GCA_023134755.1 Fidelibacterota bacterium
ATAATTTACAGATATAAACTATTTAATTCCACGCTGAAAGTTCAAATGTGATATGACTCACAGAAATGAATTGTAGACGTATAAAAAAGAGTCGAATAGTCGAAAAGTTTAAAAGTCGATTATCTAATTATAGAAAGCCCATGGAGAGATTTGTGGGCTTTTTTATTTAGTTATAAGTGATGAGTGCCCAATTTAGCGCTAAACAATGGACGCTGAGAAAATGAGAAAGTACGATGGTACGAGTATTTGAGTGTACGAAGGCTGATCATCCTGAACTTGATTCAGGATCTCTATCACATATTGACTCGATTAGTTTTCTAGTATTTTCAGGCTCTAATTCTGAGTAAGTAAATACAGATTTTCCCATATCTTTAATTGATGCGCCAATATGATAACCCTTTACATTGTCAATAATTAAAAATCTATCATGATAATCTTTTGAGAGATTTACTTCAATTTTACCATATTGTTGTTCAAATTTATCTATGTCTAGTTTTAATTGATCTGATATTTTCAATGTGTAAATGATAATTTTTACGTTTTTATTACTTTTAGATAGGAGAGTTAACACGTTTTCATCGATATAATTATCAATTAAAATAATAGAAGAATTAGCTGATTTTACAATATTTGAAACATCTTTATAGGCATCAAATATTTCACCTTTTTTAAATAATCTTTGAGTATCATCATATTTATTTCCAATTATTTCTTCTTCAATGTAAATCCATCCAGGAATTGTAATTAAAATATCATTTACACTATTTGCATCAATATACTTTAAATTATCTCTTAAATGTCTATATACTATGCTTTTCCATTCATTAAAATCATTGATATAACTTTTCCCGCATATCATATGGTATTCAGGATCATCTTTACCGAAATATAATCTTTCACTATGTGTTGCTGATAATTCCTTTAATGCTAAGAGGATTCTATCAGCTTTTTCACCAACAGAAGGCATTATAATATTATTTATAACGTCATTGAGATTTTTTTGAGTAATGCAAAATTCTGGATTATCTCTTAAAAAACCTGATAAAAGTGTTATTTTCCTATCATCTAGTAATAATTCTTCATCTAAAAGACCAGAATAATAGAATTTACCACATCTTGGGCAATTAATAGTCGACTTTTTTACATCAGGCATATATGATGTTTTACTTCTACAAACTGGACAGAACTCTCTCATATCTCACCTCTTATTAATTTTCGCTTTTATAAATATAGGTAAAGTAGACCAAAAAGTGAATTGTTATTTTTTATGGAATTGAAAACTGCATTGTTACAGAGATCCTGAATCAAGTTCAGGATGACCCATAAAACAACACAATTATAATTCTAAAATATTCATTAATTTACGAATTAACGCAATTATTTTGCCACTTTTATTAAATATTCATAATTAAATTCTTGTTTTTGCTTGTAATTTAAAAAATAAAGCTTTAAAATTTCATGTCAATTTGAAATGAAAGACGATATGAGAAAAAACAACATGATTATTTTGGTGATTAATATTTTACTCCTTGGGTGTTTTAACGTGCAATAGGAAAACTTAAATACAAAAAAAATTAAACCTCCTTTTGCACGAAGCGAAGGAGGTTTTTTTTAATATCAACGAAAAATGAAAACAAGGAATAGCGATATGCGTAGCGATAAAGTAAAAAAAGGATTTGAAAGAGCACCTCACAGAGGATTATTACGCGCCTGCGGTGTAAAGGATAGTGATATGGATAAGCCCTTTATCGCGATCGTTAGCTCGCATTCCGAGATTGTTGCGGGACATGTACATCTTGACAAAACAGCTGGCCTTGTTAAAAAAGAGATCATTAAAGCCGGAGGTGTTCCCTTTGTGTTCAATTCAATTGCCGTGTGTGACGGCATTGCCATGGGACATAATGGTATGCGTTACAGTTTATTGTCCCGTGAAATTATTGCGGATTCGGTAGAAACGATGGTGCGCGCGCATCAATTTGACGCTATGGTTTGCATCCCGAACTGCGATAAGATCGTGCCCGGTATGCTTATGGCTGCGGTACGTGTAAATATCCCGACCATCTTTGTATCCGGCGGTCCCATGAAAGCGGGAAAGCGGTCTGATGGCTCTTCCTGTGATCTTGTTTCCATTTTCGAAGGTGTGGGAGCTTATAAAGAAGGTAAAATATCCCAGGAAGAATTAGATGATATCGAGCAGAATGCGTGTCCCGGTTGGGGAAGTTGCTCCGGTATGTTCACGGCGAATTCCATGAATTGCCTGTGTGAAGCGATTGGGATCGCATTGCCCGGTAATGGCAGTATCCTGGCCGATGACCCGAAACGGAAAAAATTATTTAAAACAGCGGCGCAGAGAATACTTTCCATGGTGGATGAAGATCTTAAGGCACGTGATGTGATCACAGCGAAATCAATAGACAATGCCATGACCCTTGATATGGCCATGGGCGGTTCAACCAACACGGTGCTACATACATTGGCTCTTTGTTCTGAAGCAAAAATCGACTATAGCCTGAAACGCATGGATGATATATCAAAAAAAACACCGAATATTTGTAAAATATCGCCCTCCAGCCCGTATCACATGGAAGATATGGACAGAGCCGGTGGGGTTTCCGCAATTCTCAAGGAAATCTCAAAAATCCCCGGATTGCTGAATACATCCTGTAAAACGGTAAGCGGAAAGACACTGGGTGAAGTTATAGAAAAAGCCGATATCCTGGATGAAAATGTCATTCATACATTGGATAAATCATATAGTGTTACCGGTGGATTATCAGTCCTTTACGGTAATCTGGCCGAGGAAGGATCTGTTGTAAAATACGCCGGGGTTGCTCCGGCAATGCGGGTGTTTGAAGGCCCTGCCATAATCTTCGACAGTCAAGAAGATGCCTGCGAGGGAATTCTTAAAGGCAACATCAATGCCGGCGATGTGGTGGTAATTCGTTATGAAGGCCCCAAAGGCGGACCCGGTATGCAGGAAATGCTATCCCCCACCTCGTATATCATGGGAAGAGGACTTGGGGAAAGTGTCGCGCTTATCACCGACGGCCGATTTTCGGGTGGAACCCGGGGTGCTTGTATCGGTCACGTTGCTCCGGAAGCGGCAGCTGGCGGAGTGATTGCGTTGTTAAAGAACGGTGATATAATTTCTATTGATATTCCGGCAGGAAAACTTGAAGTAAAAATCAGTGATAACGAATTGGAGGCGCGCCAAAAAGTCTGGACTCCAAAACTTCCACGCATTGATTATGGCGCACTGGGTCGTTATGCTGTCATGGCTCAAAGTGCTTCAAAAGGTGCTGTAACAAACCTCAAATAAAAGGATAGTAATTCATGAATGGTTCAGAAATTACCATCGACGCATTGAAGAAAGAAGGAGTTGATATCCTCTTTGGTTATCCCGGAGGTGTCGTCATTCCGATTTTCGATGCATTATTTAAAGAAAATGAATTAAACGTTATTTTAAATCGCCACGAACAAGCTGCCGTGCACGCTGCTGACGGTTATGCCAGATCCACCGGGAAAGTGGGTGTTGCGCTTGTAACGTCAGGTCCGGGTTCTACAAATGCTATTACCGGTATTGCCACCGCAAAACTAGATTCTGTACCAATAGTGATCATCAGCGGACAGGTTAAAAACGATTTTATTGGAACCGATGGTTTTCAGGAAGTGGATATGTCTGGGATAACAAGGAGCATTTCTAAGCACAACTATCTTGTATCTAAAATTGAAGATTTACCGAGAATCATAAAAGAAGCGTTTTATATTGCTAAAACCGGCCGGCCGGGACCTGTTTCAATCGATATACCGGTCGATGTTTTTTCTGCTGTTCTGAAAAACTACAGTTATCCCAAAGAAGTGAAATTACCGGGCTACAAACCGACAATTGAGGGAAATCCAAAACAGATCAAGAAACTGGCTCAGGCTATTCAGTACGCTGAAAAACCTCTTTTTTATACAGGCGGCGGTATTATTGCTGCGAATGCGGAAAAAGAACTGCTCGACATCGTTGAAAAAACCAATATCCCGTTTGTAACCACATTGATGGGACTTGGTACATCATCAAATGATCATCCATTGTATCTGGGTATGCCGGGAATGCACGGGCGTTACGCGGCAAATCATGCTATGATGCAGTGTGATTTGATGATTGCAGTCGGAGCGCGATTTGATGACAGGGTAACCGGGGATATTTCCCGTTTTGCACCAAATGCAAAAATTGCACATGTTGATATTGATCCTGCTGAAATCGGTAAAAATGTTAAAACTGATATTCCGGTAGTCGGTGATGCCAAGCATGTTCTGACAGCTTTAAATGACCTGTTGAAACCGAGAAAAGCAAACGGGTGGTGCGTGGCAGTAACATCATGGAAAAAAGAAACGCCTTTAAAATATTCTCAAAAAGAAGACGAAGAAACGGCGCCGCAATATGTGATTGAGCGTATCAGCGAATTGACCGATGATAATGCAATTATTGTAACCGATGTAGGGCAACATCAGATGTTTTCCGCATTATATTATAAACACAAATTGCCGCGCTGCTTTTTAAGTTCAGGGGGGTTGGGCACCATGGGATTTGGTCTTCCGGCTGCCATGGGGGCCGCCTTGGCTTACCCAAAACGCCAGGTTATTGCTATTTGTGGCGACGGCGGATTTCAAATGAATATCCAGGAATTGGCAACTTGTGCACTGAATGGGATCACTGTAAAAGCGGTTATATTAAATAACCAGTTTCTTGGAATGGTTCGTCAGTGGCAAGAAATGTTCTGGAATAAAAACTACTCAAAGGTCTGCCTGAAACAGACACCCGATTGTCCGCCGCAGTGTAAGGGTCCGAATGCCAAATGTCCCAATAAGTATCTCCCTGATTTTGTAAAAGTGGCTGAAGCAAACGGTGTAAAAGGGCTAAGAGCCGAAACCGTGAACGAAGTGGACAAAGTTCTCAAAGAAGGACTTGCTCACGACGGGCCCGTTATCATGGAGTTTATGGTGCGAAAAGAAGAAAATGTGTATCCAATGGTACCGGGCGGCAAGGCAATTGATGAGATTATAATGGGCGAGGATTAAGACATGATAGAAAAACATACAATTCGTTTAAAAGTTGTTAATACCGTTGGCGTTATGGCCAGAATAACCGGGTTGATCTCCCAGCGAGGATATAATATTAACAGTATTATTTCGACCCCTTCGGAAAATCCCTCTATTTATACAATACATCTGGTCCTGACAGAAACAGAAGAAAAAATCGAACAGATATCAAAACAAATAAATAAATTAATTGATGTGATCAAAGTGACCGATATTTCGCATAATAAAAACTACATTGTCCGGGAATTTATTATGGCGAAAATCAGCACAAGCAAGAAACACGGTGATATTCTTCAATTAATTGATCTGTTTGAAGCTAAGCTGCTGGATATGGCTCCGAATTACATTGTTGTCAGTGTGACCGGATCACCCCGAAAAATCAAACGATTTATAGAAGCAATACAGCCTTTCGGCATTCAGGAACTGGATCGCAGTGGCGAATTTGCAGTATTAGATGTATAAAAAATTAAAAAAATAACAGGAGAACTGACATGTCAGTCAAAATGTATTACGACAAAGATTGCAAACCAGAAAGCCTTCAGGGAAAAATCATTGCCATCGTTGGTTATGGCAGCCAGGGGCACGCGCAAGCGCAAAACCTTCGCGACAGCGGATTCAAAGTCATTGTTGCCGAACTTGAAGGTACAGAAAATTACAAATTAGCGGTTGAGCATGGTTTCACTCCCCTATCAACGAAAGAAGCGACTGCAAAAGCGGATATTATTCAGATTCTCTTGCCGGATGAACTGCAGAAAAAAGTATATGAAGCGGATATTAAAGAAAATCTAACCGCAGGAAAAGCGCTGGTATTTTCTCATGGTTTCAATATTCATTTTAAACAAATATTACCGCCTGAAAATGTGGATGTTTATATGGTTGCACCGAAAGGTCCGGGACATCTGGTCCGCCGCCAATACGAAGAAGGCGCCGGCGTTCCTGCTTTGATCGCAATTCACCAGGATGCCAGCGGTCAGGCACGGGATTTGGCATTGGCGCACGCCTATGGTATCGGTGCGGGACGCGCAGGAGTTATCGAAACATCATTCCGTGAAGAAACGGAGACCGATCTTTTCGGTGAGCAGGT
>JAGLUM010000429.1 GCA_023134755.1 Fidelibacterota bacterium
AGTGTCTTCCATTCCGGCTGCTTAATCCTCAGTTCATCCAGCATGGCAGAAAAGAGACTGCGATTTTCCGCGCGGTCGATCGATTCGGGACTGGTTCCTAATATCCGCATGCCATTTTTATGTAAGCGTACCGCAAGATTGTTAGGAATTTGACCGCCCATCGATAAGATCAGACCCTCCGGACCTATTTTTTGATATATTTCACGCACGGTTTCAAAGGTCAACTCTTCAAAAAACAGTGCATCGAATTCATCGTAGTCGGTACTGACTGTTTCGGGATTACAGTTGATCATGACTGCTTTTTTACCGTTTTCACGGGCTGTTTTACCCGCAATCACACAGCACCAGTCAAATTCTACACTTGAACCAATGCGGTAGGGACCGCTACCCAAAATAACTACACCGTCATCAAGTTTTTCTGTGTAATCATCACTGATACCTTCATAAGTCAAATACAGATAATTGGTCATTGCGGGATATTCTGCCGCAACGGTATCTATTTGTTTGATCACAGGATGAATATCCGCTTTTTGACGCATGGAATAAATTTTTTCTTCTTTGGTGTTGGTTAATATTGCCAGCTGTTCATCGGAATAACCTAATTTCTTTGCACATAGCAGAACATCATCATTTAATTTTTCACCTTTTTCAAATCGCAGTGAAACGTCCACAACATTTTTGATCTTATGCAGAAACCATTTATCAATTTTTGTTAGTTCATATACCCGGTCGATAGAATATCCCTGAGAAAAAGCATCTACAACTGCAAAAAGGCGTTCGTCGCTGGGTTTTGTCAGGGAATCTTCCAGCGAGCTGATAACAAATTTGTCATTTGCTACCAGTCCCCGTGCTCCGGTTCCCAGCATGCGGATAGCTTTTTGAAGGGTTTCCTCAAAATTGCGGCCAATGGCCATTACTTCGCCTACCGATTTCATCGACGAACCAATACGCCGGGAAACATTCCGGAATTTCTTTAGATCCCAGCGCGGCATCTTCACAACAATATAATCCAGTGCCGGTTCAAAAAATGCGGAGGTTGCCGTAATAGCATTTGACAATTCGTGCAGACCGTATCCCAGTCCGAGCTTCGCGGCAATAAAAGCCAGAGGATATCCGGTGGCTTTCGATGCCAGAGCAGAACTCCGGGATAAACGCGCGTTCACCTCGATCACCCGATAATCTTCCGAGTACGGATCCAAGGCATATTGAATATTACATTCTCCAACCACCCCAAGATGTCGTATCACGCGGATCCCGATTTCACGTAATTTATGATATTCTGAATTTGTAAGAGTCTGGCTGGGCGCAACAACAATACTTTCCCCGGTGTGAATACCGAGCGGATCAACATTCTCCATGTTGCAGACCGTGATACAATTGTCGTATTTATCGCGAACCACTTCGTATTCAATCTCTTTCCAACCGCCGAGATATTCTTCGATCAGGATCTGGGAAGTGTAACTGAATGCCTTTTCGGCGCGATCCATCAATTTTTCTTTGTTTTTACATATACCGCTGCCAAGTCCACCTAATGCGTAGGCAATACGCAGCATAACAGGATAATTGAGTTCATCGGCAAAGGCAAGTGCTTCATCGATGGTTCCCACTGCTTTACTTTTTGGATAATGAACATGTATTTTATCGAGTTCCCGATTAAATTTTTCACGGTCTTCGGTGTTCTGGATGGTTTCAACCGGGGTACCAAGTACTTTCACCCCGTATTTCTTCAAAATACCCTTGTCATAGAGTTCCAGACCGCAATTCAGGGCAGTCTGCCCCCCAAAACTGAGCAAAATGCCGTCCGGTTTTTCTTTTTTCAGGATCTTTTCGACAAATTCAACGGTGACCGGCAGTAAATATACTTTATCCGCGAGGTAATCGGATGTTTGAATGGTCGCAATATTGGGATTAATGAGAACAGTTTCAATCCCTTCTTCTTTAAGGGCTTTAATGGCCTGTGAACCGGAATAATCAAATTCACCCGCTTCCCCGATCTTTATTGCCGCGGAGCCGAGAATAACTACTTTTTTTACTGTTTTTTTCATTCAAATCCTTGTTCGACTTAAAAACACCGTTTAAATTCATCAAATACAAATGCCGTATCTACCGGTCCCGGCATGGCTTCCGGATGAAACTGGGTTGATAAAATGGGTAAATTCTTATGCCACAGTCCTTCATTGGTACCATCATTCAAATTTTCAAACCAGGATATCCAATTGGAGGGAATGCTTTTCATATCCACGGCATAACCGTGATTTTGCGTGGTAACATAGGCTTTACGGGTCAGACGATCCAGTACCGGCTGGTTTTGACTCCGGTGTCCGTATTTCAATTTATAGGTTTTCGCTCCGGCTGTCAGGGCAAGCAACTGATGTCCGAGACAAATACCCAATATCGGTTTGCGTTCGCTCATAAAATTGTTGATTTTTTCGGTCATAAAGAGATATTGCGCCGGATCTCCCGGTCCGCTTGACAGTACAATGCC
>JAGLUM010000043.1 GCA_023134755.1 Fidelibacterota bacterium
ACTCCTATTTTCGGGGGAAAGATCACAGGTGGCTTTTTTTATATTCATACTTGGCGTTGCCCAAATGGCGCCCAAAAAGTGGCCGGTGAATATTTACCTGTGGCAAAGTGTTATTTTACAGGGGTTTATAACTCGTTATATTACTTATTCTAAGGAAAATACTTACCGCCCCCTTTTTTAATAATTCTCATTTTTTAGCTAAAAATCCCTTAAAAATTAAATATATTACATAGACAGCATTTTTAACATACTCTAGAATATTATCAGGTGTTCAACCTACGGAGCAGATATCGATGGTTAATGAATATAGTGCAGAAATATTTGATCTAAAAAAAGAAAATTTCGATTCATTTGCAGAACTTATCACACAAGCATTCCTTTCAGATGAGGTTGCTCAAAAAGAGGGAACAACTGTTGTTTTCGATACAACAACGTTTCGGAGGATATTTGGCTCACCTTATCTTGAAAATCAGCTTATAATTAGGGTAATTCATCAGCCAAGTGGAGCTATGGTTGGATTTATGGGCGGATTACCACGGAACCTTTGCTTCAATGAGAAAAAAAACAATTCTCTCCAAAGTAAACATGTCCGCGTAATAGTTCCTTCGTGGGCCGCGGTTCACCCGGATCATAAAAGAAAGGGGGTCGGTTCACTGATGGTCTCGAAATTCATCGAAGCAGGCTCCAAGCGTGGATTTACGTATAGCTATGCTATCTTCGAACCCGAGCAAAAAGGGATCGATTTGGGGAATGCCACTGCTGATCGTAATTCAGCTATAGAATCTATAAAATGGTTTAATATTAGTTGGTTTATCATCCGGGTTTTTGATATTCCTGCTGTTAGAAAAGTGATGAAGTTGAAATTCTATGAAAGATGGATAATCAGGTTAATATCTCCTCCTCGTACTCCATCTCCAAAACCCATGAAAAATGGTAATAAAGTTCGTCTTTTTAAATCGCAAGATAAACCAAAATTATTTGATCTCCTTGATGAATACACATCAACAAAAAATGTTGCAATAATAAAAAACCGAGAAGATTTCAACTGGTACATGGATCAACCTGGTATTATCTGCTGCGTGCATGAAGATAATTCAGGTACGGTAAATGGTTTTGTACTAGCATGGGAATTTAGCTTTGCGGGATTTGGTAAAATAATTCCTTTTGGATGGCTTGATCTGGTAAATGTTGATCATCTTTCTAGAAGAAGTGCTGCAAATCTTATTCGCTTCTTTAATATTCAGGCAAAACAAAAGGGATGGAAAGGTATTCAGACACCTTATATTCCCTATTTTCCGATAAAACCATTCTTACGGGCAAATTTTATTACTTTTCCGAAAAAAATGATAGTCCAGGTTTTTGGATTAAACAATTCAGATTTATCATTTTTCAGGACAGCTCCTGATACATGTTTCTTAGACTGGCGATGATTTCGATAAGATAATGTAAAAAAGGAGCAATAGCCCCTCTTTATAGCTTTTCAACTGCTTCTTTAAGATCTTCATCGAGAACTGATAGGTACACGGCGCTTGTACTTATGCTTGAATGTCCCAATTGCCTTTGAACAACCCTCAAATTGTGCCCCGCCAGAATTTAAAACTTACTACATAAGGCGCATTTTCTTGCGAGTTTCATCTCTTCCCTGTTGGTATGCTTGCGAGTAGGTCAGAAAATACTGCCACTAATG
>JAGLUM010000430.1 GCA_023134755.1 Fidelibacterota bacterium
AAGCGGGAAACCGTAAATTGTGACGGATGAAAAAAGCTCATCAAAAAGGCACAAAACACCAAAAATAGTCATCCTGAATTCGATTCAAGATCTCAATTTTTTCTTTAATACAAATATTGCCTCCCCCCGAAGCTTCGGGGTCGAGCAGGATAAGGCTGAGAAGTGGGAAAGGTATTATTTCATTATCAATTTGCATCATTGCTTGAAATTTATTTCAAATTTTCTTATTATTGTTCAAGTGGTAAGGAATGGAAAATCCGACAAAAACATCTTCTGTAAATTCGAGAGCTGATTATCAACAGATGCTTGATGAGGTTAACAAACTTCGTCAAGAGCGTTTCATCGCTATTTCATTATTGTTAATAATACTCTTGATCACAATGGTATACGGTACGCTTAAAAATCCTTTTACTCATACTTTTAGCAAAATCGGCAATTATTTTAGTTACCGGACTTGGTATATTGCATGGGCTGTCACGGTAAGTTTCTGTATGCATACAACAACGATCCTGCTATTCAGATTGGGAAAATACACCAGCAAACTCGGTTACGGCGGGATTGCCTGTGCTTCCTTCTTTCTGATCATCACGGCAATTATTCCATCATTAAAAGAACAGTTGCCGCTCTGGCATGTTATCCATAAATGGACGACCTTTTTCTATGTCATGTCTATGATCACAAGCCTGTATCCTTTTTTTATTTATTTGAGCAGAAAGATACCGCGCCTAAAAGTTTTACTTCGGAACTGGCAGTTGTTGATCCTTATCGGCAGTTTGACATCCTTAATCATTCAGGGTCAAACCGGAATATTTGAACTCTGGTTTTACTTTTCTCTTGTTACTTTGATGCTCTATTTGAGCTGGACACTGTTCACTGAAGCAATTAATAAAGCAAGCACATATTCCGGAAATAATAATCGAGAAATCGGTTAATGGTAAGCGGGAATAATAAGATTGGTGACTAGTGATCCGTCTACGTCCGGCTAATTGCCGTGACTTCGCCGGACAAGTAACTTATACTTTCCATTCTTCATCTAAATTTCGTATTATCTTGGGAAATATCTAAGCATTATGAAAAGGATCTATTATGAAGCGTCTTTTCTTTATTTTGTCAGCGACAGTGTATATGTTGTTTGCCAATCCCTATTCTCAAATTGATGAGATCATTGAGAATTCCATTCAGAGCCATATCTTCCCTGGCGCATCGGTCATCGTCGGAACGGCCGACAGTATACTGTATCATCATGCTTACGGACAATTTACCTACGATGCAGGTGCCACACCGGTGGATACCGCTTCTATTTTTGGTTTGGCTTCATTAACAAAGGTATTTGCTACATCTATGTGTATGATGAAATGCATTGATTCCGGTCTGGTATCCGATGAAGATTATGTAAAAGATTGGGTTGCGGAATTTAATAACAACGGGAAAGGAGTTATCAAAGTCAAACATCTGCTCATGCACAACAGCGGACTGCCGGCCTATACTTCGGCCATGTCCACGCCGGAAACAACTCTGAATTCAATTTATAATATCTCTATGTCGCAATCTCTGGGAACCTATACATACAGCTGCTTAAATTTCATCATGACCATGCGGGTTGTTGAAGAAGCTACCGGTATGTCCATGTGGCAGTTTTATAAACAGATATACACAAATCCGATGCAATTACAGCGTACGATGTTCTGTCCCCCGGATTTTTTAAAAAACGAATGCCTTCCCACCACTCGCAGTATTCAAGGTACAGTGCATGATCCTCTTGCCGCAGGATTAGATGGATTGTCCGGTAATGCAGGGTTATTTTCTACTACCGGTGATTTGGCAAAACTTTGCCAGATGATGTTGCATTATGGTACACTGAACGGGCATACATATGTCGACTCTACAACAATAATTCCCTTTACGACACTGCAATCCTCCGGAGGCAGCCGGGCTTACGGATGGGGCATCAACGGCAGTTCTGCCGGGTCTCTCATGTCCGATCTAAACTACGGCCACACCGGCTATACCGGCACATCCGCGTTTATCGATCCTACACGGGAATTGTTTGTAATATTGCTTACTAACAGGGTTTATCCCGATGATAATACCAGTGTAACATCCACCCGACAAGCTGTTGCTGACGCCGCTGTTCGTGCCTTTGAGGATTTGCCAGGTCAGCCTAGACTCCATACGATCTTTCCTGAAATAAATGGAGATTGGACTCTCACCTGGGATTACCGAAATAATATCGATTCTGTTGCTCTTTATGAGACAATAAATGGGGGTAGTGAAATGCATTCTATGGTGTATCCATCCGACTCACTGACCATTACTATTGCAGGAATCGATTGTATATGCCCACGATCCGTCAAACTTGTCCCGATCTATAAAGGCAGAGAAGGTGATCCTTCAGATACCTATTATTTTATGGAAACCCTTTATCCCAATAAATTTGCGTTGATCGTGGACGGATATGACCGGGTTTCTACGGACCTGGG
>JAGLUM010000431.1 GCA_023134755.1 Fidelibacterota bacterium
AGTGAAATATTTTCCGGTTACCTTGAAGCAGGTACCCATAATATTGTTTTTGATGCTTCAGGACTGTCCTCCGGAATTTATTTATACCGCCTTCGGACGAGATCATTATCCGTAACACGAAAAATGATATTCCTTAAATAAAGATGAATAATATAACTATTATCTGTTTTACATGGATAATAGAACGTATAAAAAACATAGAGAAGGATTTCTTATGACCACATATAATGTAGCAATTATTGGCTCCGGACCGGGCGGTTATGTTGCTGCCATCCGGGCAGCGCAACGCGGTATGAAAACGGTTATAATTGAAAAAGAACATATAGGGGGAGTCTGCTTAAACTGGGGATGTATTCCCACGAAAGTAATTATTCACAGTGTGAATACACTGCGTGAAATCCGTAAAGCTTCAGATTTAGGAATTAATGTGGAGGGGATCAATTTTGATATGTCCCGGATCATAGCCCGTTCCCGCAATGTTTCCGAACGTCTTAGCAACGGAGTGACGTATCTCCTAAAAAAACATAATATTACAGTAATTAATGGATATGCAAAACTAAACTCAAAAAATGAGATACAGGTTGAAAACAAAGAAAAAGAACATATCCAAACCATAAAAGCAAAGAACATTATTATTGCAACCGGTTCGCAACCCAAGATACTGCCACATCTTCCCATTGACGGGAAAGATGTTATCAGTAGTCGCCACGCGCTGGAACGGGAAACGCTGCCGCTGTCCATGGCAATAATCGGTGCCGGGGCGATTGGAGTTGAATTTGCGTATATATACAAACACTTGGGAGTAGAGATAACCATTATTGAGGCGCTGGATGTGTTGCTTCCCGTTGAAGATGCCGAAATATCCAGGGAACTTCTGAAACAGTTTAAAAAACAAAAAATTCGCTGTATGCTGCAGAGTAAAGTACAAAAAATATCAAAAAATGATAAAAGCATAGAATTAACAATAGAGGACCCGAAAGGAAGTTCGACCTTGAATGTGGAAACCGTGTTATCTGCTATTGGTGTTTCACCCAATACTGCCGATATCGGGCTCGATACAGTAGGCATAAAGCAGGAAAAAGGTTTTATTATAGTGGATAAATATCAACAGACCAATATAGCGGGGATCTATGCTATAGGCGATGTAACCGGAATACCCATGCTGGCACACAAAGCCAGCAAGGAAGCCTTGATCTCCATTGATCATATTCAGGGTAAAACACCCAAGCCATTAAATAAAATGTTCATTCCCGGATGTACCTATTGTGAACCGCAGATCGCATCGATTGGCTTACGTGAAAAAGATGTGGTCGAAAAAAATATTGAATATAAAGTATCAAAGGTCTATTACCGGGCAATTGGAAAAGCCCAAGCTGTAAATCATATCGACGGATTTTTAAAATGTATTATAGATAAAAAAACACGAAAAATAATTGGAGCACACTGTATTGGTGCAGAAGCCACGGAATTGATTGCTGAGCTGACAGTTGCTATAACACAAGGATTGCAAATTGATGCTCTTGCGGAAACTATTCACGCGCATCCCACACTCAGTGAACTGATCCTGGAAACAGCAGAAAATGCCCTTGGAGAAGCAATCCATGTCTGAATCCCAACTTCTTCTCCTGTGCTTTTATATTCCCAATGATCATCTGGAATCTGTCCTGCAGGCAATTTTTGAGGCCGGTGCGGGAATGTTTAGACAATATGATCATTGTGCCTGGACCACCCAGGGGCAGGGGCGTTTTCGTCCGCTGGAAAATAGCGATCCTTTTCTGGGAAAACAGGGAGAAGACGCAGCGGTTAATGAAATAAAAGTCGAATGTATTCTACCTGAGGACAAACAGACAGCTGTTAAAAAAGCCCTTTTGGCTGCACATCCCTATGAAGAACCGTCATATCATTTTATCAGGATAATTAGCTGATAAAATGAAATAATATTTGATGATGTAGCAATTTCGTGTATATTTAACGATACAAAGAAAATGGTACTATGGGAAAAATAGTTGTAATAGCAAATCAAAAAGGGGGCGTGGGAAAAACCACCACGGCAATAAATTTAGCGTCATCACTGGCTGTGATGGAAAAACGTATACTTATTGTAGATATTGATCCACAGGCTAACGCTTCTTCCGGTCTGGGAGTGGATGTCGCTGCCATTGACACAACCATTTATGATGTTCTTTTAGAAAAAGTCCCCTATAAAAAAGCTATACAAAAAACCTTTTTAGAATACTTGGATATCCTTCCGGCGAACCAAAATCTGGTGGGTGCCGAGATTGAAATGGTGAATATGATATCCCGTGAAACCCGGCTTCGGAAAGTTCTGACACCCGCTAAAAAAGAATATGATTATATTTTTATCGACTGTCCTCCCTCACTAAATCTTTTAACAGTGAATAGCTTTACCGCCGGTGATTCGGTTTTAATTCCCATTCAGTGTGAATATTTTGCATTGGAGGGACTAACTCAGCTCTTAAACACGATCCGTTTAATTCAGAAAAATCTCAATCCTCATCTTGATCTGGAAGGCATTATCCTGACAATGTATGATTCCCGCCTGAATTTAAGCAAGATGGTAGCAGAAGAAGTTCGAAAATATTTTGGTAATAAGGTGTATACAACCATTATATCGCGTAATGTGCGTTTAGGAGAAGCACCTAGCTACGGGCAGCCGATTATTTCCTTTGACATTCATTCATCGGGCGCAATGAATTATATGAAACTGGCTGAGGAGTTTATAAATGGCAAAAAATAAAGCTCTTGGTCGGGGATTAGATATTTTAATTCCCACCTTTAATACCGGAGATGGTACACAGCAGGAAATGCCGGTAAAAAATATTGATATTTATTCCATTAAACCCAATCCCTATCAGCCCCGCCGTGAATTTACCCGCGATGAAATGCTGGAACTTGCACAATCCATCAAGGAAAAAGGCTTAATTACCCCCATTACTGTCACAGAGATCAACGGGGAATATATATTGATCGCCGGTGAACGCCGCCTGCGTGCCTGCAAGCAGCTCAATATGAATACCATTCCTGTGTATTTTCGTGATATTGAGAGCAAAGATGAACTGCTGGAACTGGCATTAATTGAAAATGTTCAGCGGGAAAATTTAAATCCTATTGAAGAAGCTATGGCCTACCGGGCACTTATTGAACGTTACGGATTGTCTCAGGAAAACATTGCCGAACACATCGGAAAAAAACGCAGTACTATCACCAACAGCTTACGGCTATTGAAGCTTCCGCGGGAAATTCGTGAAAGCCTTATTTCTGCAGAGATCACATCCGGACATGCCCGCGCGATACTCGCAGCTGAAAATCACAACACAATGATAAAAGTTTGGCGGCAAATCATCAAAAAAGGTCTCAGTGTTCGGGAAGCAGAGAAACTTACACAGAAATCATTAGCGGATACAAAACGATCTGCTACTACTGCCGCAACAGGTGCTGCACCACGCGATCCGGTTATTTTAAAATTGGAAAGCGCCTTTCAACAGGCCCTGGGGACCAAAGTAAGGATTAAACATCGTCATCCGGGAGGCAACATAGATATAAGCTATTATTCCTCTGAGGATTTAGAACGCATTCTAGAGATTATTGAAACGGGATCACATGAAATCAAATAAAGTATCATTTATTTTTATTTCCCGTAATGAAGGAAAGCAGAAGACGGTAAATATGCATTACCGTTTTTTTATAATTTTAAAAGCATTTTTTATCATATGCCTGCTTTTGCTTGTAACTTCCTATATTATTCTGGTACCACGCGCAAAAAAATATACGGCATATAAAGAAAAAATTGAAGAATATCAGGCCCAGGAAACTCAGCTTAAGCAATTACTTCATGATGTAAATGAAATGAGTCAATTTAATACCTATATGCGGGAATTAATTGGACTTGATCTCCCCGGAAATCAGAACTACGATGCTTTAATGACAGCTGCTGCCGGCCGAAAAGATGACCTTCATTTATCAACAACGCCCGAGCTTGCTCCGGTCAGCGGAGTGATAACCAAGAAGTTTATGAGCGGTCCACGTCGACATTATGGTATCGATATTGCAGGTAAAATAGGTGATCCTATTCGTGCAGCAGCAGCCGGTTTAGTCGTTTTTTCCGGCTGGACTCCGGAGCTGGGAAATATGGTTGTCATTTCACATTCCCATGATTATATTACCGTTTATGGTCATAATGACCGCCTGAATGTTCAAGAGCGACAGAGGGTGAAAAAGGGGGATTTAATTGCTTTATTGGGTGACACAGGATATAGTATGGGGCCACACCTCCATTTTGAAATATGGCACAAAGGACAGGCACTCGACCCACAGAATGTTATCCCTGAATATAAGACAAAAAACTGAGGATAGAACAATGACAATAAAAGAAAGACCTACCTACACCATTATCGGTGCAAATACCACAATTGATGGACCGATTCATGTAAACGGTGATATTATTATCGGGGGAACGATAAAGAATAATATCGATGCAACAGGTGTTGTTCAAGTTCCCGAAGGCGGCCTTGTAGACGGAAATATAAAGGCAAAGGAAGTGCATTTAAACGGTCAAGTAACCAAAGGGATCTATGCCGAAGAAAAAATCATTTTGGGTGTAAAATCAGATTTTTCCGGTGAACTGGTTACAAAAATACTCGTAGTCGAAGAAGGTGCAAAAATATCCGGGAAAATGCATGTTACCCATAAGAAAAATCATAAGGTTATTGAACCAAAACAGGAGTCGGAATGAATGTTAAACTTGACAGCCTGATTGAAAAAATAAAAGCTGATGGTGTTGACGCCGCAAAAAAACAGGCAGATGAAATACTCACTGCTGCTAATAAAGAAGCGGATGAGATAATACAAAAGGCCAAAGACAAGACAGACCAATATCAAAAAAATGCCGAGTCAGAAGCGCAATCCTATCAAAAAAATGCGGAAATAGCTATCGGACAAGCTGCTCGTGATACCGTGTTGGTATTAAAAGAAAAAATTACAGTGATGTTTGAACAGGCTCTTATTGCCGATATCGACAAAACCTTGGATAAGGATTTTTTAAAGGACCTGATCGTCCGTTTTGCAACCATATGGGCAAAAGATGATGATATTCAGGTATTAGTCAATGGTGTGGATGTCAATGCTCTTACAGCACAGATAAAAGCCTCATTAAAGAACAATATAAAAGGAACGGTTGAAATTAAGCTTGATAAGAAAATTAGCCACGGTTTCCGGATCAGTAAAAAGGGAGATAATCTTTTTTACGACTTTACTGACGAAAGTGTTCTTGAAGCACTGCAAGTCTTTCTTAATCCGAAATTAGCTGAGTTATTAAAATAAACGAGTAATTATCTGATGGATAAATACATATATTTTGCTGCCGAAATGCCCATGTTAAAGCTTGATTCTGAGCAATTTTCCTCAACAGAAGACTTTCTTGAAGAAGCCAGAAAATGGATGACACTGGCAGATTACTCCCTATTAACAGATATCGTTCTTGATCGCTATGAAGCAAAAAAACCATACGGAATTTATAGTGGTTTTCTTGAATTTGAATATGTTTTGCGTCAGGAATTAAGCAATTACCGGCGGGCGGCAAAGGAAGGGTATGAATATAAATTTATCCATATTCCTCCTCAGTTGGTGAAAGACGGTACCCCCCTCGATGTTGAAATACAGCTAATGAAATATCGCTGGGACTGGTTGGATGATCAGGAATTTGGACATTATTCTGATGTTAATTTTTTCGTCCTGTATTATCTAAAACTGCAGATTCTACATCGTATCACTATTTTTAAACAGGAAGCCGGACAGGAAGCATTTCAGGCATTAGTTACACAAAATATAGAAAAGACCGAAGAATTATTATCATAATATCTTCTATAGCAAAATGGAGTTCAAATGGCCAATGTAAATAAAGGACATATCACTGCAATTAACGGCAATATGATCGCGGTAGCTTTTGAGGATAGTATTATCCAAAATGAAGTTGGTTATGTGCTTATTGACGAGCAACGTTTAAAATCTGAGGTAATTAAGATCACAGATGATACTGCATTTATGCAGGTCTATGAAATTACAAAAGGATTGAAAGTCGGTGATGAAGTGGAATTCACCGGTGAGATGTTATCTGTTACTCTGGGACCGGGAATTTTATCCCAGGTATATGACGGATTACAAAACCCCCTTCCCGCGATCGCGGAAGGATATGGTTTTTTCCTGCCACGCGGCGTTGTATTGGACCCAATCAGCTATAAGAAGAAATGGCATTTTACCCCAACCGCAAAACAGGGTGATGTTGTTTATGGGGGATCTATCGTGGGTTGGGTGCCGGAAGGTGTTTTTGAACATAAAATTATGATACCTTTTGATTTTAAAGGTGAATACACAGTAGAATCAGTTCAAAAAGAAGGTGATTACAACATTACTGAAACGGTTACTGTCATTAAGAATGCCAAAAGTGAAAAGATCAATATCAGCATGTCTTTTGAATGGCCGGTTAAAATACCGATCACTGCGTATAATCAAAAATTGGTTCCAACAGAACCCATGGTAACTAAAGTGCGGATCATTGATACTTTTTTCCCGGTATGTAAAGGCGGGACCTATTGTATTCCAGGTCCCTTTGGTGCCGGTAAAACTGTTCTACAGCAATTGACAAGTCGCTATGCAGATGTGGATATTGTCATTATTGCTGCCTGTGGTGAACGTGCCGGTGAGGTAGTGGAGACTTTGCGGGAATTTCCGGAACTAATTGATCCCCAAACAGGCCGTTCACTAATGGAACGAACTATTATTATCTGTAATACCTCATCTATGCCGGTAGCGGCCCGTGAAGCATCGGTATATACTGCTACCACTCTTGGCGAATACTATCGCCAGATGGGCTTAAATGTGTTGGTTTTAGCTGATTCAACATCGCGCTGGGCACAGGCTATGCGTGAATTATCCGGACGTTTGGAAGAAATTCCTGGCGAAGAGGCTTTTCCTGCATATCTTGAATCACGGATCGCAGAGTTCTATGAACGTGCCGGCTATGTCGAACTTCTGGATGGTTCTCATGGCAGTATGACCATCGGTGGTACCGTATCTCCTGCAGGAGGCAACTTTGAAGAACCGGTTACACAGGCAACCCTGAAAGTGGTAGGTGCTTTTCATGGCTTATCCCAGGCCCGTGCAGATGCCCGTAAATTTCCGGCCATTGGGCCACTGGAAAGTTGGACAAAATATCTTGGTATTATTCCTGATGAGCGGGTAAAAGATGCACACCATATTTTACGACGCGGAAATGAGGTTCACCAAATGATGATGGTAGTCGGTGAAGAAGGGACTTCTACCAATGATTTTATTTATTATCTTAAAGGCGAGTACCTCGATTTTGTCTATCTACAGCAAAACGGTTATGATCCGGTTGATGCTGTAAGTGACCCTAAACGTCAGCAATATGTGTTTGATAAAATTTATGATATTCTTTACACGGACTTCCATTTCGATTCCAAAAAAGAAGCCCGTCATTTCTTTAATGAATTGCGCCAGTTAACAATTGACTGGAACTATATCAAAATGGAAACAGATGAATTTAAAGTCCAGGAAAAGAATATCGATAAGCATATTCAAAGTGCCGTATCAAAAAAAGCCGATAAAAACGACCTGAAAAGGAGCGGTAATAAATGAAAAAAGTGTATAATAGAATATTGAGTATTGTAGGAAACGTTATCAGTGTGCGTGCCGAAGGCGTCAGCAATGAAGAATTGGCTGAGGTTAAAACAAAGCGCGGCACATCGCTTGCGAAAGTGATCAAACTTGATAATGATATGGTTTCCTTGCAGGTATTTGCCGGAAGTCGTGGTATTTCAACCAGCGATGAAGTTCGCTTTCTGGGTGCCCCAATGAAAGTATCATTCAGCGAAGATATGCTTGGACGTATTTTTGATGGTAGTGGAAAACCCCGTGATAACGGTCCTATGCTAAATGAAAATATGATTGAAATTGGCGGACCCTCTGTCAATCCATCGAAACGTATTATTCCAAAGCGCATGATTCGCACCAATATTCCGATGATCGATGTGTTTAATTCTCTGGTTGTATCACAGAAACTTCCCATTTTTTCCATTTCAGGGGAACCCTATAATGAACTGCTGGCGCGTATTGCCCTACAGGCCGAAGTGGATATGATCATTTTAGGTGGTATTGGTCTAAAATTTGATGAATATATGTATTTTAGAGATAAGTTGGAAAAAGGCGGGGCTTTAAGCCGGTCGATTTTCTTTATACATACCGCAGCAGACCCTGTGGTTGAAGGTTTGATGGTGCCGGATCTATCTCTGGCTGTCGCGGAACAGTTTGCCTTAAACGGCAAAGATGTTCTGGTACTCCTGACGGATATGACCAACTTTGCTGATGCCATGAAAGAAATTGCCATTACCATGGAACAGGTCCCTTCAAACCGGGGGTATCCGGGTGATCTATATACACAGCTTGCTTCACGCTATGAAAAAGCTGTGGATTTTGAAGGTGCCGGATCGCTTACCTTGTTGGCAGTAACAACCATGCCGGGAGATGATGTTACCCACCCTGTTCCTGATAATACCGGCTATATTACCGAAGGACAGTTTTATTTGCGTAACGGCCGTATTGAACCCTTTGGTTCATTAAGCCGTTTAAAGCAACAGGTTAATAAAGATACCCGTGAAGATCATCGTGCCATTATGGATGGTATGATCCAGCTCTATGCGCAGTATCTGGAAACAGAAGAAAAACGCTCAATGGGATTCCGAATGAGTGATTGGGATAAAAAGCTGTTGAAATACGGCGGATTATTTGAAAACGAAATGATGGATCTATCGGTAAATATTTCCCTTGAGGATGCCCTTGATAACGGTTGGGGGATTTTAAATCAATGCTTTGAACCTGATGAAACAGGTTTCCGTTCTGAACTTATTGAAAAATTTTGGCCGAAATCGTAATACCACAAAGGACACAAAATCTACAAGACTTTTTGTAGCTTTATAACTTGCCGGACTTTGTGAAAGGATATAATGGCAAAGATAAAACTGACAAAAAATGAATTAAAAAAACAAAGAGACGCGTTAAAACGGTATACGCGCTATTTGCCGACCCTGGAATTAAAGAAACAGCAGCTTTTGGCTGAAATCCGGCGTGTACAGGATGAAGTACGCGATCGTCAGATAAAAATGGATGCTATAGAAAAACATTTGGCATTATGGGTTGCAGTTTTTGCAGAAGATATCGACATTACATCTCTCTTTTTTGTAAAGAAGATCCATATTGATAACGGAAATATTGCAGGAATTGACATTCCCTTATTTAAAGGTATTGATTTTGAAGAGAAAGCATACGACTATATGACATATCCACTCTGGGTGGACGCCGGTATTGAAATAAGCAAAAAATTTATTTCTTTGAATAAAGAATTAGAGATATTGCATCAACAAGAAACACTCATCCAGGAAGAACTGCGTATTACCATTCAGCGTATCAATCTGTTTGATAAAGTAATGATTCCGCGTTCGAAAGAAAGTATTCGAAAAATACGGATATTTATGGGTGATCAGGATACAGCCGCAGTTGTTCGGGGAAAAATCTCTAAATCAAAAATTGAAAAGAAAAAAAGGAACAAGTCAGTCAGGCTTGAAAAGGTTTATACATGATTGAAAAAATGTCAAAAATAACTCTGTTCGTGGATGAAGGACGGTCGAAAAAGACGTTGAAAACTCTCCGCAAGCTTGGCGTTTTACATGTGAAACCCTTGCGAAATCAGCCTTCCGGCGATATGACAGCTATAGAGACCCAATTGGAAAATGCAAAGAAGACACTGTCTCTTTTGGGTGAAACGAAAGACATAAAACAGAAATTCAAGGGAAAAGCGGAAAGCATTATTCAGCATATTCTTGATGTAGATATTAAACGTTCAGAGTTATCCCGCGAACAGGATAGTTTGAATGAAGCACATCGCTGGTATGATAAATGGGGCCAGGTATCATTAACTTATCTGCAGGATTTAAAAGCAGATAGGTATTATTTGAAATTATATCAGCTGTCACGGGCAGATTGGCAATTACTGAAAGAAAATGAAAATGTATTTGTACTATCTGAAACAAAAACCAATGTTCAAGTTGCGTTTATTACACGGAATGAAGATGAAGTATTAGATTCCCATCCCGTTATTGTGCCGGAAATTTCTTATGAAACTGTTACAACCCGGGGTAATGAAATTGTTAAGGAATTAACAGAAATTCAATCAAACATAAATGAGCATAAATGCCATGTCGACTTGATCAATAAATACATTAATACTCTTAAAAAAGAATTTCAATTTGCACAGGTAGTGAACGGTCTGGGTCTGGAAGAAAACATTGCATATTTACAGGGATATGTTCCTGCTGAAGAAGCCGGTAAAATTGAACAGGCAGCACAAAAGAATGGCTGGGGTTTCGTAGAAGAGGAACCCGGATTAAGCGATAATCCGCCCACTAAATTGAAAAATGCAAAATGGATACAAATTATTCAATCGATATTTGATTTCATTGGAACCGTACCGGGATATCGCGAAAAAGATATTAGCATATATTTTCTGATATTCTTTGTCATATTTGTCGCGATGATCATTGGCGATGCAGGTTATGGAAGCATTTTCCTCCTGCTGGCGATTTTTGCCAGCATTAAAATGAAAAAAAGCGGAAAGAAAATACCCCAATATTTAATATTGGTCTATGTATTAAGCATTACTACTATTGCCTGGGGTACCATAACCGGTAACTGGTTTGGATCTGTTGAAATAGCAAATATCCCATTTTTTAAGTCATTAATTATTCCGCAGATTACATCTTTTCCGGAGTTATTTCCCGGTATGACAATGAATCCGGGGGACAAAGTCATGTTGATCTGTTTTA
>JAGLUM010000432.1 GCA_023134755.1 Fidelibacterota bacterium
GCAAAAGAGAAAAGCGGTGTATTTACCGGAGTTTACGCGATAAACCCCGCAAATCGCAAAAAAATCCCTATCTGGGTAGCCGATTATGTACTTATCAGCTACGGTAGCGGTGCTATTATGGCAGTTCCAGGACATGATCAGAGAGATTATGATTTTGCTAAAACCTTTGGCTTAGAAATCATTCCCGTTTTAGAAGGCGGAGATATGTCCGAATCTGCCTTTGAAGGCGACGGAATACATATAAATTCCGATTTTTTAAACGGATTAAACAAGGAAGATAGCATTCAAAAGATGAATGCATGGTTGGATGAACATGGTTGCGGCCATAAAGCCGTAAATTTTAAGCTGCGTGACTGGCTGTTTTCCCGCCAACGTTACTGGGGAGAACCTATTCCGCTGTATAAAGATAAGAACGGCACTATTCACGCTATAGATGAAAACGAATTACCGTTGCTACTGCCGGATGTAGAAAAATTCGAACCGGCCGGGGCAGGGAAGAGCCCTCTTGCAAATGTTAAAGAATGGCTTGAATTTACCGATGCCTCCGGGCAGACTTGTTACCGCGAAACACACACCATGCCACAGTGGGCTGGATCAAACTGGTACTACTTGCGCTATATGAGTCCGAATTATGACAAAGCCCTTGTGGATCCGGAAGCGGAAAAATACTGGGGACAGGTCGATTTTTATATCGGCGGCGCTGAACACGCCGTATTGCATCTTTTGTATGCACGTTTCTGGCATAAGGTTTTATATGATATTGGTGTTGTTTCACATAAGGAACCTTTTAAAAAGCTTTTAAATCAGGGGCTTATACTTGGATCTGACGGCGAAAAAATGAGTAAATCCCGCGGAAATGTGGTTAATCCGGATGATATTATCAGGGAATACGGCGTCGATACTCTGCGTATTTACGAGATGTTTATGGGTCCCATTGAACGTGCGAAACCCTGGTCAACTGAAGGATTAGGTGGTTTACACCGCTTTTTAAACCGTGTTTGGCGTATTTATGTGGATGAAGATGCTACGCTCAATAGGAATATAGGTCCGGAATCTTCAAGCGAATCTATTGTAAAGGTTTATCATAAGACATTAAAAATAGTTGGCGAACACATTGAGCGTGCCCGGTTTAATACTGCGATCAGTCAAATGATGATCTTTATTAATGAATGTTATAAGGAAAAGCACCTGAATATCAGCATGATGACAGGATTTATAAAAATATTATCAACCTTTGCACCGCATATTGCAGAGGAATTATGGGAGAAATTAGGGCAGAAAACACTGTTAAGCTATGAAAATTGGCCGGTATATGATCCTGAGAAGGTTATAGACGAAACCATTGAATATCCAGTACAGATCAACGGAAAAGTACGTTTTAGGCTTACTGTTGACGCTGATACATCAGAGGATGAACTGAAAGAACGTGTTTTTAGCCACGAACGTCTTGCGCACTATACGCAAGGTAAGCAAATTGTGAAATGTATTGTCGTTCCCAAACGCATTATTACACTTGTCGTAAAATAAAATCATAACAATAATAGGGAAGAGGGGGGCATATATTACTCAGCACCCCTTTTTTGTACCCGGTAATTTCCATTTAATATCT
>JAGLUM010000433.1 GCA_023134755.1 Fidelibacterota bacterium
TGCGTTGGGCCGTCTTCTCCGACAAATATGCTGTCATGTGTAAACACATAAATAACTTGGCATTTTATGAGTGCCGCCATACGAATGGCAGAACGCATATAATCAGAAAACACCAAAAAGGTTCCGCCAAAGGGGATGAAACCGCTACCGTACAGGGCGATGCCATTCATAACAGCACCCATTGCAAATTCGCGGATACCGTAATGAATATTTCTCCCGGAAAAATTATCCCGTGATATTGCCGATGTTGCTTTCAGTGTAGTTTTATCCGACCCTGCAAGATCTGCAGATCCTCCGATAAGACCCGGTATTACCTTTGCCAATTCCTGCAGGATATTCCCGGAATGCACACGTGTGGAATTATCTTTATGTGACAGGGTATTCATAATATCAGCATCCAAATCAGTTGGCAAAATCTTACGGGCTTGATTAATATAATGATGATATTGATCTGCTGTTTTTTCCTTCCATTCACCATATTCCGTTTGCCATCGAGAATAAATGAATTTCACTGTTTTGACATGTGCTTGAAATTCTTTTTTAACTTCATTTGGAATATAAAATGATTTGTTTTCCGGAAACCCCAGGTGTTTTTTTGTTAATTTCAGCTCTTCTTCTCCCAGTGGGGCGCCATGGGCAGCGGAACTATCCTGTTTATTTGGACTACCGAAAGCTATATGGGTTTTTGCGATAATGAGTGAGGGTTTGTCGGATTCCTGCTGCGCACGAATAATTGCCTGTTCTATTTCATGGTGGTCATGGCCGTTAATTTCCTGGACATGCCAATGGTAAGCGCGGTAACGCATAGCAACATCATCGGAAAAGGTCAAATCGGTATTGCCGTCAATAGTAATGTGGTTGTTATCATAAAAACATATTAATTGTCCCAACCCCAAATGTCCTGCAATTGATGATGCCTCGTGACTGATACCTTCCATTATATCTCCATCACCGCAAAAACAATATGTGTGATGGTTGCCGAAAAGATTGAATTCTTTAGTATTCCACTGCGCGGCAGACATGCGGGCAGCCATTGCCATACCGACTGCATTGGCTATTCCCTGTCCAAGTGGACCGGTGGTTGTTTCCACGCCGGGAATCTCACGCTCCGGATGACCCGGTGTTTTAGATCCCCACTGTCGAAATGCTTTTAAATCGTCAAGTGATATATCATACCCGGAAAGATGCAAAACGGTATATAATAATGCTGAACCATGACCTCCGGACATCACAAAGCGGTCCCGGCCCGGCCATTCCGGATCTTCAGGATTAAAACGCAAAAATTTTGTCCATAAAACAGTTGCACAATCTGCCATTCCCATGGGGAGACCCGGGTGACCGGATTGTGCTTTTTCTATCATATCTGCTGCTAGTATACGTATTGTATCGGCTGCAAGTTTTGACATAGATCATCTCCATTTATTCCTTGCGGGTAATTTATAATGTTTTCGGATTTTATAAAACTCTTTTATTGCAATATGTCTGGAATAAATAGCTTGATAAGTGTTACGACGTTTTTTACCTTTTACTGATATTATATGGAGTTGGTGTGATAAAATGTGTTGTTGTTGGAATTATTGTTTTGTGTTTTGGAATATTACCTGCTGAAATACCTAAAAATCATTTGGCTGATTTTAATATCCCTTCTTTCCCGTATGCCGTAGAATTTTTAGGTCTTGAACTGTATCAGGAAGGCCAATCGCTTATCTTACAATGGTCTACTGCCAGTGAAACGCAAAATATGGGGTTTATCCTTGAGCGGAAAACGGATTCTTTGGGTGTCTGGAATCCCTTAAATGATTACATCAATAATAATAATTTACGCGGACAGGGAACGGTAAGTACTTTGACGGAATATACTTATATTGATTCGCTGGTGGACGTTGGTTTTACATATTATTACCGTATTTCCGGTATTGATGTAGCGAATAATATTGGGGTCCTTGACAGTGTCTCACTTCTTGTTACCTCAACCGGGATCGTGAATGCCTTGCCTGATAATTTTACTTTGCATGTTTATCCCAATCCTTTTAATCCAAGAACAGCTATTAACTGGCAGCTATCAGCTTACGGCTATATTGAGTTGAACATTTATAATATTCAAGGATTATTGATTGAACAATTATTTGAAGGTTGGGAAAATACCGGTAATTATGACCTGATCTGGGATGCAAGCGAAATGCCTTCGGGTGTATATGTATGCGTGATGAATATTGACGGGATGATAAAGGCAAGGCAGAAATTGGTGTTAATGAAATAATATTGTAGAACCATAAACGGTGTGGTTTTGCTTGTTTTTTAAGAATTTTTACTTTTACGCAACCCAACAACAAGCAAAAAGCTTAAAATCAAAATCAACGCGGCATAGAGTAGCCAAAATTCACCTTGTTGAAATACTTTCCCGGCATCCATTCGTGAGCTACTTCATCGGACATGACCTTAACGACCATGAAAAATAAAAGAGACAGTAGACTTCCAAGCAAATAAAAGATCGACAATCCTTTGCATTCTTTGTTTCGTTGAATGGTCATAAAAGATGTAATAAATAATGTAAATAGAAATACGGCCGAGCTGGTCATTGCAAATAAGATGAATATTTCAGGAAAACTTAAATTACCCTCAATAACAAATATTTTCTCTGCATAAAACGGGATAATAAGCAAGGTGGCTATCAGGGATATTGCATTGAACAATGCCCAGTTTTTTTGGATATTTACCTTTATGTTTTTACTCCATTTGTGTTTTTTTATATGCTTTATGCGATATTCTTTATCTTTATGTTCCGGCAAAGAACTATTTCATCTATGAGTTACTTTAATTATATTTATTGCAAGAATTAAAATAATAGCTAAAAATGGAGAATTTTATTATGAAAAAATTTTGTTTCTTTATTTTAATACTCATGCTGTTAAGCTGTAATGGAAAAAATTCGCAACAAAAAGATAATACCTTTATAGTGGATTCACTTGCTATTTATAAAGCTGATTCCATTGCGGTTTATATCGCAGACTCAATAGCCATATTTAAAGCTGATTCTATTGCGGCTTATATCGCAGACTCAATAGCTATATTTAAAGCTGATTCTATTGCAGTACATATTGCCGATTCACTAGCACAGATCTTTCCCAAAGAGAGGGCAACACATGTTGTGGAATTATTTCAAGTTCAAATTGGAGCAAATGATTTCAATTTATCAACATTTGGAAATCCGTTAGATATCCATATTTATATTAAAGAAAACGGAAGAACGATTAGCTCTGTAACGCCCCTATATTTGTATGGCACAAGAGGAGAAAGAATTTTAAGCAAACCAATTGTCTGGGTTGTTAATTTTAATCCGGAAAAAAACTATCAAATTGTGGTGACAGAAGAATCAATAATCGCAGCTACAAATACTTGGGCAATTCCTGAGACACCTAAAATTGGATATTGGCCATTTGGCTTCAATGGTGGAAAATTATACTTTGGAAAAGATTCATATTTATTATTTAGGGATAAAGTAGCAAAATAATATATAAAATTAAAAAAGAGGTTCTTGGGAGCCTCTTTTTTTTGTGGGCGCTGAGGGATTCGAACCCCCGACCCCCTGCTTGTAAGGCAGGTGCTCTAAACCAGCTGAGCTAAGCGCCCGGAAAATCAAGTCCGATATAATATAACGATTCTTCTTTTGAAGCAAGCATTTTTATTGTATGTGTTAAAGCTAAGTAAGGGTTTAGGGTTTAAAGTTTAGGGGTTAGAAAAATATCGCAATTATTGTGGAAATTATTTACTGTTTACTATTCTCGGTTTACTATTTATGGTTCACTTTTTACTGTTTATCGTTTACGCTCTTATTTCAAATATATCATTTTTGCTTTTTTTGTCGTTGCATTATGTTCCAAGGAATAAAAGTATATTCCGCTGGCAAAACCGGTCATATCAATTCGTATTTCATTCATCCCGATTTTCGAACTTTGAATTTCTTGTTCAATGATCTGTTTACCGTTTAACGAAAAAATCCGTAGATGCACGGGCGCATGATCCGAAATAATATATTTAATAATTGTAGCCGGATTAAAGGGATTGGGTGAATTCCCAATTAATTCAAAATCAAAATTGACCGGCAGATCAATTTCTTCTGTTTCTGTTATTATCATGTGCGTGGATCCTCGTCGGCTGATATCCCCACGGTGCATGGCCCAGTTTACAGTTCCACGTTCATCTTTGAGATCAATCACGGAAATCCCGGAATAGTTGCCACAAATAATTTCATTGTCATTATCATTATCAATATCTGTTATGGCTAAACTTGATTTAGACAAAAAGCGCGTATTGATCGGAAAACCGTTTACTGGATCTCCGCTCTGGGTAAACGCATAAATAAGACCGTCATTACCCATGGCTAAAATATGCTGGATCTGTTCAGAATCATTCACCACATCCGCGCAGACAAGCGATTGATATATCGGACTTACTTCCTTAGGCCAGTTATCAACCAATATTCCATTGATAACATCCACGTTATAAATGTTCCCGGACGTTGTACCAAAAACAGCAAAGATATCATCCCCTTGGGTAAATATTGCCGGTGATGATTTAATAGCACCATATCCGTCAATTACAAAGCGCTGACTGCCGTCCAGGTTAAATCCATACATATCGCCCTGATCGTTGCCTATCAAAATAATTGCTGAACTGTCACCCGTAACAATTACATAGGGTTCACTGCTGATCGTACCGGATGTTAGTTGCGGCCAGCCGCTGATCATATTTCCGTTTGCGTCCATGATATTACATTGACGGCCCCAATCTCCGAATATTATCTCATCCTTACCGTCGGCATTTACATCCGCAAGAGAAACGCCACTTCGAATACTTTGTCCGACATATACCGGGAATCCGCTGACATCACTGCTATCATGGTTTATTGCATATATTTTTTGATCGGTTGCACCGAAAATTACTTCCAGTTCTTCATCTAAATCAATATTTCCAATAGCGGGCATGGCGGTGATAAACCCATCAATATGCCGGCTCCATTCAAATTGTCCGTTTATGTCATATACGCATACTTGTTTATCGAAAAGTGTAGTTACAATTTCCAGGGTGCTGTCGCGGTCAATATCCGCAATTGCAATACCTCCGATCTGTCCGCCCAGTGATAGCGGAAAACCGTTTAGTACTATTCCCTGATAATCTACAATATATAATTCTCCGCTTTTATCGCCAAAAATAATTTCCTGAAAACCATCGTTATTTATATCAGTAAATATTGGTGATGCTTCAACAGCATTACTGGCATAAAATGGGAATTTCTGTTGATCCAAAAAGAGGGAAATGTGCATATTTATTGTGGTTGTATAAGGAAATCCACCTGCTTCATTTGAGTGCAGTTCCAGTGTAAATTCATAGTCATCCAGAGGCAGGTTTTCAGAAAAAGTGATGGTAAATCCATCATCATCATTATATGCTGTTGTATCCGAAGAAATGCTGTTCCAGGTTCCGATGCTGTCGCTAATCGTAATACCTTCGTGGTGGGTCCTCAATATACCTTGTACATTCAAAGCAGTTTTCCAGCCAATATAATTTTCCAATTCTACAAGCATTGTGATGCTTTCACCTGGATTTAATACCGAATCCGCATCATCGTCATAAATGGTTTCAAGATGTTTTACATAGGATAATTTCGGCCATTTATCGAACACAAGAGATTTCAGGATGTTTACTCGTCCCGTTCCCAGTTGGCCGGCATAATCCGGATTTATATCATCTATGGGATCAGTATGGTTTAAAAGACGGGCAACAAGCCAGTTGTTAGAACTATCGGGATACACTGATTTAAGCAGTGCCATACATGATGCTACTAACGGTGATGCCATGGAAGTGCCTCTTAGGCTTGTATAGCTGTTCAATTTGGTTAAAATAGTACTGAACATATTTTCTCCGGGAGCGGCAATATCCACACCGTCAAAATTAGCCAGGTCTGCTGCACCATAATTCGCCCAGGAAAAAACATCAGAAGAACTAACAGCTGTGACAGAAATTACATTTTTATAGCCCGAAGGGTAATGCGGTTCATCAGTGGGATTGCCATACTCATCCCCGTTTCCTGCTGCTGCAATAATAATCGCGTCATACTGGTTATAACAAGTATTAATTATAGTTTGCGGGTAATAGCTATAACCCGGGCCGCCCCAACTGCAATTTATAATATCTGCACCGGCGTGTGCTGCATATAAAATACCGGCCCAACCGGTACTAATAACATCGGATGCTTCATCTCCTGCAGCTTTTACTGGCATTACACTGATATTATATCCTACAGAAGCGATACCGATACCGTTGTTTGTTGATGCGCCTGCCAAGCCCGCGACATGCGTACCGTGACTGTTATTGGTAGCCATCGGATCTTTATCATCGTCAAGATAGGAATCGTCATTAAAGTACCCGTGTAAATTGGTATCCCATCCGATAATATTATCTATATATCCATCGTTATCGTTATCCAAACCATCTGTCAAAAGTGAATTGCTTGAAATAACATCGCGCAGATCTGCTTTCCCGCTACCGTTAATATCTCCGCAAAAATTTATAGCTTCTTCCGCTGTAATAAAACCATCCTGACTGGTATCTACAAGCGCAAAATACACTGCCGGTATTTCATCCTGATTTATCCAAATGTTTTTCCATAGATCGGGGTGGGTATATTCCACACCATCATCCACCACCGCGATCACAATATTGCGATCTCCAGGAATTTCACCGGC
>JAGLUM010000434.1 GCA_023134755.1 Fidelibacterota bacterium
CCTAATCCCGCTTCAATGGGGTTGGTGGTTTTATCAATATCATTGCCGTAAAGTGCATACTTCATCTCAAGCCGCAGGGTGTCACGGGCTCCCAGTCCCACTGCCTGTATTCCAGCAGATTTACCTGCTTTAAACAGTGCATCCCATAATACAAGGGAATCTATGGGATCATGATAAAGCTCAAATCCCGGTTCACCGGTATATCCTGTACGGGAAATGATCATCTTTCGGCCGGCAAGTATACCTTCTGCAAAATGATAAAATCCGATACTTTTCAGGGGAATATCAGTAAGTAATTGAAGAATATCGACACTTTTAGGTCCCTGTACAGCAAGCAAAGCGATATTGTCACTGTCATTACGTAATGTAACACTCTTCGGAAGATATTTTTTTGCCCAGTCAAGGTCTTTATCTATATTGGACGCGTTAACGACCATCATGTATTTTTCCTTGTGAAAACGGTAGATGATCAGGTCATCTACAATACCGCCATCCGAATAGCACATTGCGGAATATTGTGCCTGTCCGTCCGTCAATTGTGTAACATTATTTACTGTAATGTACTGCAGAAATGCTTCTGCCTGCTTCCCGGACACCATAAATTCACCCATATGAGAGACATCAAAAACACCCACAGCATTCCGGACAGCTTGGTGTTCCTGATTGATGCTTGTATAGGATACCGGCATCATATAACCGGCAAAATCAACTACTTTAGCATTCAATGCAATATGGCGGTCATAAAATGGAGTTTTCTTGCTCATTGATTCTCTCGTTCTTTATTGCTTTACCATAAATCACGTTTTTTAAAATCATCGTAGATATCCAATTCGCGCTGGATTTGCTGCACTGCGCCCCGCAGGGTGCCGTCAACCTTAATGTTTGTTTCGCCATCACGAACATTTTCTAGTTTCTTTATAAGAGCTTTAAAGGCATCCAGCTCGTCGTCATCCAGTTCAAATTTGATTTTATTGATCATGGCTCATTCCTTTTTAGCTTCATATTGTATTCGTAGGGATCAATTTTTTCTATAATAATGGTATCACCGGGTTTTACGTTTTTTTCACTCATATAGCGCGTACTTCCTTTGTTCATACTACGATTCCGGAAAACAAAGGTTTTTTCCACAATATCCGTTTCAATATCAAATCCGGCATCGGTATGGATAATAATAGTACGTACCCTGTAATTTTTATCAACATTATTAGAAGGATTCATAGCGCCTAAAACATCAAAAGGGAAAAAATCAATGTGGTTTTTCACAGAAAACTGACGCTGCATTATAAATAAATTTTGGCGTGTTATTGGTATTTCAATATGGTTATATCCCATTGAAAAGGGATTTTGATTCATAAATTGATCAAATTGAAAAGAGTTACTCATTAATTTTATCTAACTCCACGTCAATTTGTTGATGGATGGGTTCATCAAGATCATTCATACCTTCCAGATTTAATATAATACTCGCAGACAACGGGTACTTTATCATAATGTCATCGTATAGTTCTGTTAGATGTTCATCTGAAAATCCATCATGCATATAATAGTTTTCCTGTTCTTTATCCCAATGCCGCGAACGGGATAAATTATATTCATATCCATTAAGAGTCTGTAGCACATGATTTTCATGATTGCGCAGAATAATGGTGTCCACCATCAGCTCAAGAAACTCTTCCCCAAGATCTTCTTGCAGTTTGTCAAGTGGAAGAACGATAGCTTTTTCAAAATCTTTAAATTTCATGATAAACTCCATATAATTGGTATTTTATGTTCATGGGGTGTGGAAATATTGATGTGATAGGAATTTCGATCAATAATCTTTTCGCCGCATACCGGACAGTAGGTACTGTTGTCAAATCCCGGGTAGTTACCAACATATACATATTGTAATCCACAGTCTTCCGCAATTTGTTTTGAACGTTCCAATATATACCGCGATGTCATAGGATAATCTTTCATTTTGTAAGCCGGATGAAAAGCACTGAGATGTAGCGGAATATCCGTTCCGCAGTGCTTGACTATCCATTGACATTCTTTTTTTATCATCTGCTCATCATCATTCACACCGGGAATTAAAAGGGTGGTAATTTCGGTGTGAATACCCTGTCGAACAGACCATTCAATAGTATCTAAAACCGGATGCAGGCTCCCGCCGGTATATTCTGTGTACAGCGATTCGGAAAAAGCCTTTAAATCAATATTTACTGCCCGGAGTTTTTTAAACACCTGTTCTCTTGCTTCGGGTGTAATAAATCCGTTGGTGACAAAGATGCATGGTAGCCCGGCTTCCTCCGCAAGTACCTGAATAGCCATGGCATACTCCGAAAAGACAACAGGCTCATTGTAGGTAAAAGCAATGGATTTACAGTTCGTCTGTACTGCTTTTTTAACAATATGCTCGGGGCTAACCCAAACAGTATCATGCCCTTTGCGGGCAGATAAGTGCCAGTTTTGACAGAATTTACAAGAGAGACTGCACCCCCGGGTACCGATACTAAAGGTGTTTGTGCCGGGAAGAAAATGGTATAGAGGTTTCTTTTCGATCGGATCGACTTGCATGGCAGAGGGAAAACCATATATTGTGCTTAGCAGGACATCATTGGAATATATTCGGACCCCACAGAGGCCGGTCTGTCCCGTATGAAGGGTACAGGTATGGGGACACAAGTGACAAGTAATACTTTCACCGTCACGGGTCCAGAATTCTGCTTCTTTATATTGATGTGTATTATTCATGGCGTTTTAATAAAATCATTTCGATTAACCAGCTGGTAAAGGATAGAAAAATGG
This sequence comes from Fidelibacterota bacterium, assembly GCA_023134755.1. GTDB lineage: Bacteria > Fidelibacterota > Fidelibacteria > Fidelibacterales > Fidelibacteraceae > M50B103. The sequence goes on from JAGLUM010000434.1 coordinate 2,791, forward strand.
CTGCCCAGAATGCTGTCGCAAAATTCCGGATAGTAAATCCGGAAATAAGAAAAGAAGTTAGCCAGACCATAAATCCGTTGATAAAAAGATAAAATATTCCAAAGGTAAACGCAGTTATCGGGATAGTAATAATTATTAAAAATGGCTTAATAAAAGCATTAAGTATCCCAAATAAGACGGAAATAGCGATCAAGGTAAATAGTCCGTCAATATGTACGCCTTTGAACAATGTTCCTACGATAGTAAACGCTAATAGATTTACAATAATTTTAATAAAGAATGAAATTTCTTTCATACCAAGTCCCCAAGAAAACAAGCATTACTTAATTAATTTCGCTTAACTAATTTTACAATAATGCATACAACTTGTCAAGAGATTATAAATATTTAAGAAAACGGACCAGATAAATTTTGCAGGTCCGCTTAAAGGATCATTTATACAAGTAACTAAACTGATTCATGCTGTTTAGATCTTCAAAAGCCCGGATCAGGCGTTTTGTGAATCCTTTCTCGCCGGCAATAACCCATGCGCGCGGATCATATTTTTTCTTGTTGGGCTTGTCCGGACCTTCAGGATTTCCAATTTGTCCCTGAAGATATGCATCAAACTCATCCATGTAATCCTTAATGGGTTTTGTATAGGCCCACTGAGTATCAGTATCAATATTCATTTTAATAACACCATAAGAAATTGCTTCGGTAATCTCTTCCGGAGCAGATCCCGAGCCGCCATGAAAAACAAAATTGACCGGTTTTTCTCCCAGACCATGTTTTTCGGAAATGTATTTTTGGGAATTATTCAGGATTTTCGGGGTCAGAACCACATTACCGGGTTTATAGACACCATGTACATTCCCGAAGGATGCGGCAATGGTAAACATAGGGCTGATCTGATTCAGTTGTTCGTAGGCATAATTGACCTCTTTGGGCTGAGTATATAATTCTGAATTATCCACACTGGTATTATCCACACCGTCTTCTTCTCCGCCGGTAACGCCCAGCTCAATTTCCAGAAGCATATCGATTTTGGACATGCGTTCAAGGTACTTTTTGCTGATAGCGATATTTTCTTCCAGCGGTTCAGCGGAAAGGTCTATCATGTGCGAACTGAACAGCGGTTCACCATGTTTTTTGTAATAGGCTTCGCCGGCATCCAGAAGTCCGTCAATCCAGGGCAATAATTTTTTTGCACAGTGATCAGTATGCATAATTACCGGGACGCCGTAATGTTTAGCCATTTCACGGATATGTATGGCACCAGCAATGCTACCGGCAATCGCGGCTTTCTGATCAGTATTGTCCAGCATCTTGCCCGCATTAAATACTCCACCGCCGTTAGAGAATTGGATCATAATGGCTGATTTGGCTTCTTTGGCAGCCTGTATAGCAGCATTGGATGAACTTGAATTGATGACATTGACAGCCGGAAGTGCAAATTTATTTTTTTTTGCATATTCAAAAACATCTAATAATATTTTACCGGTGACAATACCCGGTTTAAGTAATGGTTTAGTAGACATGGAGATACTCCTTTATTTATGTTCTAATTGTAAGGTTATTGTTTTCATATCACATACTTCGCTTGGACCAAAATACTGAATCGGTCCAGAATAAATATAATCGGTTTCTTTTGCCCATTTTTCGCGGTTTGACACAAAGGTCTGAAAGGGTTTTCCCTTTAAATCAACAAGGGCTTTTCGGATCACCGGTTTATCTTTGCCGTGCCGGCGTTCGATATTCATCATCCGGGTCATTGGGACACCTCCGGTTATCCATTCTTCAGCCGGGGCACAGAGGTTGCGGACAGAGGACATATAGCCTGTACATTTATTGATAGAAAGTAATGAAGCTGTATATCCGAGTAAATAGGTATAATCAGCATCAAAGTTGGAAGGGAAAGAACAACGGCCTTCATACCCGAAAAAATGGGTATGTGTTTTAAATTTTCCATTATATCGGCCTTCCGCTTTCAGTTTTGCCAGGCGTTCTTTCACCAGATGCACCAACAGCTTATCCGTTTCAATTAATGATACTTGTACGTTACCGTGCGGATCACGCTCCATAATAAGCTGTTCGGCAATGTTTTTTGGCATAGATCTGTATAATTTAGCTGTATGGTCCTGCAATTTCTCGCTAATGTATTCGCGTTTTGCTTCCATCTCACGAATGCTATTAATGATATCTTCATGTTTTGCCATCAAATCGTTTAATTCCGTGATCAACGTTTTCATTTCCGGGATAAACTCAATAAGTCCTTCCGGAATAAGCACGACCCCAAAATTTTCACCATTTTCAGCACGAGTAACCACCGTCTGGGTGAAATCTTTAGCAATTTCCTGCAGGGTCTGTTTTTTCGCAGCCACTTCTTCGGAAATGATGGTATAATTCGGCTGTGTGCGCAACGCACATTCAAGGGTGATATGTGACGCGGAACGCCCCATCAGCTTGATGATGTGCCAGTATTTTTTTGCAGAATTTGCATCACGCTGTATGTTTCCGATCAGTTCACTGTATACCTTTGTTGCGGTATCAAACCCGAAAGAAGCTTCAATCATATCATTTTTTAGATCGCCGTCAATGGTTTTCGGTACACCGATAACTGTCAGATCAGCATTGTGCTGTTTGTAGTATTCTGCCAGAACAGCAGCATTGGTATTGGAATCATCACCGCCAATAACTACCAGAGCTTGAATACCCAGCGCCTTGCAGTTTTTTAAGGTTGCTTCGTATTGTTCTGTTTTTTCGAGTTTTGTACGGCCCGAACCAATAATATCAAAACCGCCTGTATTCCGATACAGGTTAATATATTCCGCGTTAAGTTCAATATAATCATTATCGGTAAGCCCGGAGGGGCCGCCTAAAAAACCATATAATTTTGAATTAGGATGACAGGCTTTTAAACCGTCAAACAGACCGGCAATAACGTTGTGGCCTCCGGGAGCCTGTCCACCCGATAGAATGACAGCTACATTAAGCGGTGTATAAGCAGGTTTTTTCCCGGGTTCGAAAGTGACGGAAGGCAAACCGTAAATATTTGGGAATAGCGCCTTTATCTGTTCTTGATCTGCCACAGATGCAGTGGGCTGTCCCTCCCGGATCTGTAGGGCAGGACCTTCATGAAATACAGCAGGCAGTTTCGGTTTATATGCTGCTCTTGCTTCTTGGAGAGATGATATTTTTTTCATGTTGTCCCTTCTTTTTTTGTGCGGTCTAATATAATAAAAAATTAATTTGTTTGTATAAAAAAAGAAAAAGAAAAAAATAAAAAATTAGCGGAGTATCTTAAAAAAACATTTAAAATGAATAAAAAATAATCTATTTTAGGGCGGTTGATCTGACAAGGAAATATTATGCTGAAAAAATGGTTTTTTATTCTATGGTTTATCACTCTGGTACCCCTGGCTGCCACTGAACTCATGTATCATGATATGTTCACTGTGGAACAATTGAAAGATTCACTCATTCAGAAAGGCTGGGAACATCGCACATCATTTCCGTACTTTAAAAAATCTGCAAAAACAGCAAGTTCTCCTAAAAGCTGCATATTTTCTCCCGACGGAAAATACATATATGTTACCCTTCTGGGACAGCGGAAAACTGCTGTGCAAATCTATTCGGTAGATCCGTTTGAAAAAGTAAAAACCCTATATCCAGGTTGTGAAGACCCAAGCAATGATTACGGTTATGCCGAGGGTGTTTTTTATATACCGGACGGAAGCTTCTGGTTTACGCGTATGACTACCAGTGATTATTTTATATATCATCCGGAAACAGATTCTTTGGAGCCGGGACGCTCGACGCGTGGGGATTGGACAAAAGCCCTTGAATTCAGCCCCAATCATGAACAGCTTGCTATGTCACACTGGATCTCACTGCGCATTTCCATTTTTGATGTTAGCGGTAACGGGCCGCGCCTGATCCGGAACCTTCGTACCAGCCAGATTCCCCGCGGCGTGGCATGGATCGGGAACGACACACTTGCTGTGGCGCTTTATGGGGGCGCAAACAGCACCGATTGCGGTATCGAGATTTTTGATGTACGTACCGGCAAGAAAATACAAAGCATGCTTGAGCATCGTTCTGCTATGCGCGATGTACGTTATGACCCGCAAACGAAAATGCTGTATTACGATGATATGCGTTTTGCGATCGTGTATAAATATGACTGGATCCGGCGTGAGACCATCGCAGAGCTTGAGGTGGACAGCCATCCCAACACGATCAGGTTAACCCCGGACGGAAAATATCTTTTTGTCAGTTGTCGCGGACCCAATAATCCTAATGGTTACACCCTTCCGAGTCCAAGAGACGGAGAAGTGGTTGTGATCAATACGGATTCCTTTACTACATTAACTGCCTGGCAACAGGGGAACCAGCCCACCGGTCTGGATATTTCAGCTGACGGCTGTTATCTTGCCACAACGGATTTTATGGATAACCAGGTCAATTTATATATGATATCCGCCCCGCGTTCTGTAAAAAAAGAAAATGCGTTAACAATGATCATGAAAAATATAGGTAATATTTATGAAATGGGCCCTCGTTCTTTCTGGTGGTGGTGGTAACGGCATTGCCCACATTGGTGTTTTAAAAGAACTTGAACGTTTACAGCTGAAACCCGATTTGATCGTTGGTACCTCTATGGGCGCTATTGTGGGGGGAGTATATGCCACCGGGAAATCTGCTGCATGGATGGAAAATTATATAACGACAGAGTTTGATATTAAAGATATGATATCCACGCGGGCTCTAAAGTGGGGAGAGGGGCCGGTTGTAAAAGTCCTGCAGGCGGGTGCGGCTTTGCACAACCTGAATATAAAACGTGGTGTGGAATCTGCTAATAAAATTTTGAAGTTGCTGCGGGAAGTTACACGGAATATTAATATTGAAGATACCGGTATCCCTTTTGCTTGTAATGCGGTAAATTTGCTTAACGGAAAGGAAAAGGTATTTACACAGGGAAATTTGGCAGAAGCTATTCGTTGTTCCATAGCAATTCCGCCGTTTTTTGAACCTTGTGAACTTGGCGATGGTTTGTATATTGATGGATGCTTTGCGGATAACCGTTCCATTCATACTGCAAAAGAAATGGGATACAAAAAAATTCTTTCAGTAAATGTTGTTCCGGTACGGTCCTTGAAGAAAACTGATTTGAAAAACGGCTATGATACCCTCTTCCGGGCTATGTCCATTGCACTGAACGATGTGCCTGAAACCCATAAAGCGACGGTTTCTCTGACAGCGTATAAAGGAGCTTATAATTTTGATTTTAACCATATTGAAGAGTTAATCGCTGTTGGTCAGCAGACTGTCCGCGATAATGAAACACGTATCAGGAAAAAATTTACTTCCTGGTATCAATAATATTATGTTATGAATGAAAGGAATACACATGAAAACACGACAGATATTTTTTGTTATGATAACAATGGTGTTTGTAATGATGTCTTGCAGTAAAAACCCCGGCAGTATTGATGTTTCATGGCAGCTGATTGAGAATCAATATAAAGGGAAAAACCTGCATAAAAGCGAAATTACCTTTACAAATAATTCCCATTATACCCTCACGCAAAAAAACTGGGAATATTATTACAGCTGGCATCGCAGTGTATCGAATATTCAGGAAAGTGTTTTGGTAGACGGTAAAACCATCAATGGTGATTACAGCCTGCTTTTCCCGACAGAGCAGTTCCCGGATATTAAACCCGGTGAAAGTATTCGTTTCCCGCTGATTGGAAGCCATTATGTTCTGAATGTAACGGACGCGCCTACGGGTGGCTATTTTGTGATCAAGCGTGCTTTAGGAAAAGATATCATTCTGTCATCTGGAGATGCCAGAGTTCTTCCTTTTCCAGAAGAAAAGTTAAAACGTGCGTCTTATGATAATTTGCCGGTGCAGACAGCTGAAATTCGCTATAAACAGAACCAGGATTTGTATCGCATAGATAAAAACGAACTGCTGCCAGTCTTTCCGACACCGAGATCTATTACTTATATAGGTGATACCTATGAATTCACGAAGAATATGGATATCTTTTATTATAAATCTCTGGGAAACGAGGCCAGTTATCTTCAGGAACGGTTCCAGCTTATTTTTAATTCAAAAATAATGAAATATAAATTTAGGCATGCGGATTTCAGTAAATTTTCTGATACACGCATTATCCTGAAACTCATTGACGGTGAACCGGAATCCTATCGCCTTGAAATTGATCCCAATGTGGGTATTTTAATTTACGGAACAGATGCCGTTGGCGTTTTTTACGGTATTCAGAGTCTTTTCTCGCTTTTTCCGCCAAACATTGATAATACGCCGAGAAAAACTGTAGAAGTACCGCGTGTTATTATCGAAGACGGTCCGCGTTTTCCCTATCGCGGTATGCATCTTGATGTGTCAAGAAGCTTTCATGACAAAAAACATGTGCTACGGTTCTTGGAACTTATAGCGGAGTATAAACTCAACAAACTGCATTTTCATCTTACTGACGACGAAGGATGGAGAATTGAGATCAAATCCTTGCCGGAATTAACTGAAATCGGAGCGTTTCGCGGGCATACCGAGAATGAACGCGATCATCTGCAGCCCGCCTTGGGCTCGGGACCTTACCCGGACCCAAACATTGGTAATGGCAGCGGATATTATAGCCGTGAAGATTTTATTGAGATCCTGCGCTTTGCCAAGAGCCGTCATATTGAAGTCATTCCGGAAATTGATATGCCCGGACATATCCGTTCCGCTGTGAAAGCTATGGAGGCACGTTACGAAGGCTACATGCAGGAGGACAAACCCGATTCCGCAAAGATGTATCTCCTGACTGACTTTGACGATACCTCGCGATTTAGCTCTGCACAGCGCTTTCATGACAATACGGCCAATCCTTGCATGGAATCTACCTACCGCTTCGTAGAAGTAGTAATTAAAGAACTGGTATCTATGTATCAAGAAGCCAATGCGCCCTTAACCACGATCCATATTGGCGGTGATGAAGTACCCCGCGGAGCATTCGCGCATTCCCCTATATGCAAAACCTTTCTGGAAAGCCAGGATGTTTATACCTCTCCCAATGAACTGCACAAATATTTTACCATGCGCTTTATCGATATTTTGAAAAAGTATGATATCCATACTGCCGGTTGGGAAGAGGTCGCTTGCAAACATGAAAACCGGCAGCGCATCCCGGACCCCTCTCTGGTTGACGAAGGTATTATTGCCTATATTTGGAACAATATTTGGGGCTGGGGTGCTGAAGATTTGGGATATAAACTGGCCAATACCGGATTTCCGGTTGTGCTCCTGAATGCTACCAATTTCTATTTTGATTTTGCTTATAACCGTGATCCCCAAGAACCTGGTCTTTACTGGGGCGGATATTCCGATACCCGTTCAGC
>JAGLUM010000435.1 GCA_023134755.1 Fidelibacterota bacterium
GGCCTATACAGAGGAAGGTTACCCGGCTGCAGCTGCCAGCTGGATGATCCTGATCGGTGCCGGTCCCTTTGGTTCCGTACCTGCCGTAGCAGACAGTTCTTCCTGGGAATTGCCGCCCGGCGCTTTTATTGATGTTGCTTTTGCAGTTATCGCCGGTGCATGGGCCAACGATGGTATCGAAGATAATGCGGCACGCCGTAAATTACTCCGGGTCAATGCGGATTGGGCACAAAAAGCTTTTAACGGTGAAGACAATAATGGAAACGGACGTCTGGATAACGATGAAGATCAAAATGACAATGGTCTTTTAGATCGTTTTGTTCTACCGGCCCCGCCCCCCTCTCCAAAATTACATATTGTCTCTGAAAAAAGTAAAGTGACTTTATATTGGAATAATATTCCGGAATTTGCTGAAGATCCTATTTCCCGTGAAAAAGATTTTGAGGGATATAAAATTTATGCCAGAAGAAAAACCTCCGGACTTGCTGCGGAATGGACACTTCTGGCAACTTTTGATTTGGATGATGAATTTGGTTATAATACCGGGTTTGATTATATTCGCATAAAAGATGAATTTGATAATCCTTCTTATGAAATTTTTGAACAAGACACCTTTTATTATAAGTTTGAAAATAAAAATCTCCTGAACGGTTGGCCGGATAAAAATATTTTTGCGGTCACATCTTATGATAAGGGAGATCCAAATACCGGATTGGAGCCCCTCGAATCCAGTCAATTAGAAAATCGTATCACCGTCATTACCGGGCAGCAATTCATTGAGGATGAAAGCCTTGAGGTTGGTGTCTATCCTAATCCTTACCGTGTCAGTGCAATTTGGGATGGGAGCGGAGTTCGTGACCGTATGATCTGGTTTACCGGCCTGCCGGAAGAGGCCATGATCCGTATTTTTACGATTTCCGGTGAACTGGTAAAGACCATTGAGCACGATGCCACAACATACAGTGGTAGTGAAACACGGCGACTGCAGGAAGGTCTTGGCGCGAATACTGTTTATTCCGGTGGAGAACATGCCTGGGACCTAATTACTGATTATGATCAGGCACTTGCAACCGGAATGTATATTTTTGCCGTAGAGAATGTAAGTACAGGATATATAAAAACCGGAAGGTTTTTGATTATAAAGTAAGAATCCTAAATTTAAGGAGAAGAAAATGAAAAAAGCTTTGTTAATTGTTATGGCTCTCCTGCTAACCGTTGCCGGATTCGCGACAACGATTAGAGACATTCAGTACACCGCTGATGCCAGTGGAGATTCACCCTTGAAAAACCAGGTCGTAACGGTTTCCGGTATTGTGACCGGTGAACCCTATGCCTTTGGTGGAAGTACAATGTACATTCAGGATGCGCCCGGTGCATGGAATGGTATTTTCATCTACCTTGGTGCAAATGTTAAAACATTCGTCGCTGACAGTGTTATCATTTCCGAAGGTGACTCGGTTACCATTACAGGTACAGTTGATGAGTACAACGGTTTAACTCAAATTAAATCTGTCACATCACTTGTTTTTGAAGAAGCAGGCGTTGGTTGTTTTTCGCCAACAGTTGCTCCTCTTGATTCACTGAAACAAGAAAAATATGAAGGCTGCTTGATCCGTGCAGAAGATGTTGCCATCTCAAACCCGGATGCCGGTTACGGTGAATGGGAAATTGCTGACGCTACCGATTCACTACTTATTGATGACGACGGAAATGCGCCCTATTATTTCTGGCCTGAAGAATATGATAGTTTGATCTCTATTACCGGTTTGTTAAATTATTCTCATAGTAACTATAAAATTGTCCCGCGTCTTGCATGGGATATTGTTGAAGGTCCTTTAAGCGGTGAAACAAAAGTATATACCCGTATTCAACGCATTCAACAGGTCCGTGGTTCTGATCTGATGAAAACTCCCTTAGATGCCGCATCTGATTTTTCATATCTTGTTAAGGAAGATACCACCCTTTATGTACAGGGAGTTGTTACCATGCCTAGCGGTTTAAGTTATGCCGGTGACGGCGTAAAATTTATCTTATCGGACCTTCACGGCGGTCCATGGAGTGCAATATTATCTTACAATGAAGACGCCTCGATCTATCCGAACCTCTTTGCAGGATTTGAGATTGAAATGAGCGGATATATTGGTGAATATTCAACCTTTCCTTCAAATATGACTGAATTCTGGCTGGTCGGTGATGTTACTATTACCAACCCGATGGGAACCCTTCCTGATACTGCAGTCATCACCACCGGTGATCTGCGTCTGCCTATAACCGCGGAACAATGGGGAAATAACATTGTCCGCATAGAAGATGCGTTGATCATAGACAATTCTATAACTTATTATATGTTCGAAATTGACGACGGAACCGGTGGCTGTCTGGTTGCTGCTGATTCTGACAGTCTTGATGGATATATTTCACCTCCCATCATGACACCCATCGAATCTATTACCGGATGGATATATCACCACTATGGCTCATACGCTGATTTTACCACCTATGGATTATGCCCTCTTTACGAAGAAGATATCGTATTGGGTGAAGGTCCGGCCATGCTTTTGTACCCGAAACGTTCCCCGTCGAATATTCCGACCTCATCTCAGGATGTAGTCGCTTCGGTTCTTGTCTCAACATTGCGTAATGTCGATACCGCAAAAGTCTTTTATCGCATTAATAACGGTGTATTTGCAAATGTTGATATGATTGATGCCGGCGAAAGTATCTGGTCGGGTACGATCCCTGCACAAGCCAACAATTCTATTGTAGAATACTATTACTATATTGTGGACGACTCAAGCGATGTTTCAACACTTCCAAGTAACTTTGATGAAAAACTTTTTACATATAAAGTTCTGGATGGTGATGAAACCATTTACGACATTCAGTATACCCATGCCTCTAGCGGCGACAGTCCCTTAGGGGGTTGCACTGTAAGCTTTGACGCATACATGACCTGTGACGGAAGTATAGCCACTACGTTCACGGATGAAGATGGAAATGGTATTATCTCTGTTGCAAGTGAACCCGGTCCTTGGAACGGTGTTTGGGTTCTCGTGAATCCTGCAAGCGTTGCAACTCTGCATGAAGGTGATATAGTAACCATCAGTGGCGTTGTGGATGAAGATCACGAAACAGATTGGAAATGGCAGGAAAATACCTATGTCGTGGGTACTGCAACACTTGTCTTAAATGAAGTTCCGCTTGCCGCTACCGCGGTAACACTGGCTAATCTTGAAGGCAATCCGGAAGCTTATGAAGGTGTCTTGATCGATCTGACAGACGGTGCTGAGGTTGAATCGATTAACTCTTATGACTTGACCTTAACCGATGGTACCTACTCTTTCCTTCTCGATGATGATATTGTTGCTGATTCCATTCTCGATATTAACTATCGGGAAAATGCCATCGTTGGCGGTACGGACACATTGATAGCCGGTGGTGTTTTCACCAATATAAAAGGTCTTGTCCTGCACAGTTACGGCTCCATAAAAATTGAAGTTCGTAAACTGGCTGACCTGACCGTTGAAATTGTCGAGCCCGGTGTAACGAGCGTTCCAAGTGATTTTATTCTGCATCAGAACTATCCGAACCCCTTCAACCCGGTTACGACCATTCAATTTGACCTACCAAATGCAAGTGATGTAAAGTTGATGATCTATGATATCAATGGTCGACTTGTTGAAGAATTGGTGAACGGATCTCTGAATGCAGGTCGTTATAATCTGCGTTGGAATGCAAGTCACTTAAGCTCAGGTGTCTATTTCTACCGGATACAAACGCCTGAATACACTGCAACAAATAAAATGTTATTATTGAAATAACAGAAAATTAAATAATCTTCAGCGGGTGGTTTAATACCACTCGCTGGGGATATTAAAAACGGATCAAACCCATTCGTTTAAAAAGAAAAATGAAAACGAAACTGACTTTTACATCGCTATTTCTTCTTGTGTTTGTACTGCTTACACTCGCTGCCTGCGGCTTATTTCATCCCAAGCTGCCACCGTCAACAGCACAAAATCTACCACCTGAAACCCATATTTCATTTTTCTATATTCCCGATACCACACTCGGCCCGGGTGATTACTGGATCAATCACGGAGATACTGTCTGGGTTCAGGATACCTTGATCCTTGGTCTTGATACCACGGTTTCGGTCCAATCTGTCAGCTGGTGGGGCGATGATCCCGATGGCGATGTTATCGGATATTACCTACAGTGGTCGTATATGGATACCCCTGTTTTTACACAGGATGAATCGGCTATTTTTTATCTGCCGCTTCGTACTCAATTTGATATTTATAGCTTGTCGGTTACCGCAATTGATAATGACAGTCTGCAGGATCCGACACCTGCTATTGCCTCTTTCCCTGTCTTTAATTCCCCGCCCTTTGTTGAATGGAAGCTGAATTCCATCCCTCTCACTTCCCGGACAGCGGATTCTCTGCATGTATCCTTTACCCACCATTCTTTTTATTGGGATATCACGGATATTGATGGACAGGAAACGATCACAGATATATTTTATGCCTTAGATGACACATCTTCATGGTTGCGATTAGAGGGTGATCAACGTCAGGTAATGCTAACAGATATTGAACCAGGTTACCATCGCTTGTTTCTTAAAGTAAAAGATATTGCCGGCGCGAAAAGCAATATTATTTCTTTTCCCGATCCAAACAGTGATGAATCAAAAATTACACGCTGGCAAGTTAAAACCCCGGTCGGCGATATTCTGATCGTCAACGATTATCAAAATGATCAGGTAGTTTATGATCATCAGAATTTATATAAAGGGATCTTTAATGATCTGGTTGGTACGGACGGATATTCCGTCTGGGAGATCGGTGGCGCACGTACCAATACAGCAAATACTGTTCCTTATTCGCCGGAAGATATTGAACTAAATCTCAGCACCTTTTCAAAGGTATTCTGGTTTACCTTCCGGGGTGCAAACAGCTTGAATGAATCTTCTCTGGCCTTGACGCGTTTCGTCGCTGACGGTGGAATTCTTTTTATGAATAATGCCCAAAAAGCAGAAACAAACAGCCGTCCGGATACAACCTGGACATTTACGGACATTGATTCCGTATATTCTTACACCAGCTCAGGCTGGGTTTTTGTGGACACAAAAATTAACGCGTTCTGGGACAATACCGAAACAGATAGTCTTCTGGAATTATCCGTATCCTCGTTCCTTTCAGATCGGCTGTATGCAATTATCCCCGGGGAAACATCAACATTGCGGTATCAGTTTGAAGATACCGAAAACAATTTTAGTGATTATACCGGTACGCCTCCCGTGATGATCGAGACACCAATTGGAGATGGAATTTGTTATTATATGTCCATCCCTCTCTACTATTTAAATGGAAATAGCAACCTGGATGATCTGTTCAGATATGTTTTTGAGATTGATGAATAATATGAGACACATACTAAAATACATTTTTGTCTTTTGCATGATCACCGCAACCCTGTTTGCTCAAAGCGCAAGCATTCGCGGTGTTATCACCGATGCTGAAACCGGTGAAGCGATGATAGGTGTGAATATTGTTCTTAGAGGAACCTATTATGGCGCTGCAACATCTCTTGACGGCTCCTATATAATCACAGGAATGGGACCGGGTACATACGATATGGTGGTTTCCATGATTGGATACAAACAGTATCTGTATGGTGGAATTGAGTTGACACAGGGTCAATCTATGCGTATTAATATCAAATTGGAAACAACGGTGCTTGCTCTGGGAGAAGATGTCATCGTGATCGGTGAAAAACCCTTAATAGATGCAACGTCTACCGCGTCATCCGTATCAATTTCCTCGGATGATCTCAGGGGGAAAGTTGTAGAAAGCATCGCCGATATTGTTGGTCAACAAGCCGGTGTTTCCACCTCAAACAATGAAATTCATATCCGTGGTGGGCGCGTAGACGAAAGTCAGTTTATTGTGGA